>DCTF01000145.1:11851-14319 GCA_002329225.1 Ruminococcaceae bacterium UBA1447 | reverse complement strand
CATACCAAAAAAGCGATTAGACTTATTGCTTGTCTAATCGCCCGAAATGTTATTGTTTTATTAATCGATGGAATGCGTTTTAACGCTCACTTTCATTTTGGGTAAAATTGGCGACACCCCTAATGCACTTAATCACTCTTATGACCATTAGGGCATAAACAGAAAGTCACGCCGGACAGCTTTGCTTTTTGGTTACCGTCTTCTTCTGAAAAACCTTTTTGTGCCGGCAGGGTCTAAAATCATATACAAAACCAGCATTACAATAAACGCCGTTGTGCCTAAAATGAATATTTGGGGAACGCCGGGGATTGTAAAGGGCAGGCCGGAACGCAGAAAGATGAAGTCCCCGCCGGTTTTGCCTAAAAGGGGCGGCAGGTATTCACTGTTGAACAGGTGGATGAAAATTCCGACAATTGAAAGCCAAAAATACTTTAGCTGCGGTTTAAAGTTGCCCGTGGCGTACTCAAAAACCGGGATGAAAATAATGCCCGCATGCTGCAGAATGCTTTTGAGAATGGGGAAGTTCAGGTAAGCGTTGGTGAAAATATCCACCGGCATAACAAAGGTTATCACTCCCCCTACAAAGGCGAACACATAAAACAGTTCTTTTAATATCTTGTTTTTTGAAAAAGCAATCAGGGGCACAATAATACCGGCTAAGTTGCAGGGGTAAAACGGGTAAAGGTCGATGAGGGCAACGCCCCGCCGCCAATATACAATTCTCCAAAAAACTTCAAAAATAATGGAAAAAACCGCCGCCGTGACGATTATTCTCCGTTGAACGGCCTTGCCCATTTTAAAACCGATTATGCTGACGATGAGAGTGATAACCGTCAGAACAATAACCGAAACAAGGTGAGTGGTGCCGTAGGCAAAGTCGCCGGGTACGCCCCCGGTCCCTTTCCAAAAATCCGTAAATGTCATACAAAGCCTCCGATAGTTTTAATATATACGTCATTAAAAAAAGTTATGGACTTAAATCCGTTTTGCCCGTTGCGGCATAAAAAGCATTAACCTAAATCAATTTTATCAGTCAGTTCCGCTACGGGTTCTTTAACCTCATCCATTTCAAAAATAATCAGCTCGTTTTTGCCTTCTTTTAAGAGAGCGGCGGGTATGTAGAGGGTTTTTTGAGGCCCCTCGGGTGTCCAATATCTGCCTAAGTTAAAGCCGTTAATCCAAACCTGACCCTTTGTAAGGCTGTCGCAGCGCAGAAATGTGTCCGCAACTTTTTCCACATCAAATTCGCCTTTTAAGAACACAGGGCCTTGCAAAGTTTCTTCCTCAAGGGGCTGAAAATCCACTTTGCTTATGTCGTCAAGTTCCAGATTGTAGACCTCCCAGCCGAACTGCTTTTGACCGCCTACAACCACATATTCGGTGATGCCTTTACGGTCTTTCAGCAGGGCGCCGAAGTTGACTCTGCCCATATTCTCCACAAAAATATCCAAAGTGGTTTCGGGCTTTTCAAAGTTATAGTCTATACTCTCATCTTCATCGTTACGGTAAATTATGCCCTGTTTTTTGCCGTCAATAAAAACATGGGCTCTGTCGTGTACGTCAATGAGCCTTACATCGGTTTCACCTACGGGGCGCACCTTTGTACGGTAGTGAATAAAGCCGTAATTCTGTCCGTAATACTCCATGGGTTTTATTGCGGCGCTCTTTTTAACCCCGCCTGAAAGTTTTTCAAGTTGAGTAAAGAGTTCCGCCTTTTGTGTAAGACGCACCTTGCCGAAAGCTTCGGTTTCGGGGGGTGCGGGGAGGTTGAGGGGTTCCAACTTGCCTGTATATTTTTCTATCAGTTCCCGCAGGATATAGTACTTTTTCGTGGGGTTGCCCTGTTCGTCCAAACCGCAGTCATAGTCATAACTGCTGAAATCCGGCTGGTACATGGTGCCCAGAGTGTTTGCCCCGTTCATATAACCGAAGGTTGTACCGCCGTGGAACATATACAGGTTAAAAGAGGCGCCCATCTTCAGCAGGCCTTCCGCCCCTGAACGGAATTTCGCCACCGCTTCTTCTCCGGCGTGATGATTTTCGCCCCATTGGTCAAACCAACCCATCCAAAACTCACCGCACATTATGGGCATATTGGGCTGGAACTCTTTGAGGCTATTAAAAGAATCGGAAGGGTCGGCGGTGGAAAAGTTAATGACCTTAAAAATATGGGGAAGGGTGCCGCCGGTCAGATGGAACATCTGCTCCCCGTCAGAGGTAAACAGGGGCACGTCAATACCGTTTGCACGCATCTCTTTTTCCAAAAAGCTCAGATACTCCGAGTCGTTGCCGTAGCTGCCGTACTCGTTTTCAATCTGCATCATAATCACGGGGCCGCCCCGTGTGCATTGATGTTTGGCAAGGCGGGGCAGCAGTTCTTTATAGTAAGCACTGATTTTTTCCATATAGGTTTTGTCGGCACAGCGCAGGTCAATCCCCTCATTTTGCAGCAGCCAGGCGGGCAGACC
>DCTF01000145.1:6402-11825 GCA_002329225.1 Ruminococcaceae bacterium UBA1447 | reverse complement strand
CACAGATATACGGGGAGGGATGGACAATAACATGAAGCCCCAACTCACCCGCTGCGGTTATAAAGCGCTCCACATCACAAAGACCTTCAAAGTTGAACTCCCCTTCCCGGGGTTCGTGAAGATTCCAGGGCACATAAGTTTCTACGGTATTAAGCCCCGCACCTTTAAGTTTTATGAGTCTGTCTTCCCAATAAGGAGGCAGTGTACGGAAATAGTGAATTGCGCCGGAGAGAATGCGCAGAGGTTTGGAATCAAAGTAAAAGGAATCCGATTTAATTTCGAAAACGGGCATGATGATTGTCTTTTCTTTTTACTCGTTATTATTTTTAAGCCCGGTTCCCCTGACAAACAAAACCCGGGCGGATGATTGCCTTTCAGATAACTGTATTCGGTCTTACCGGCAAGAATATCCGCTTATTGTAAAGTTTAAATACGGGGAACCGCTTGATTATAAATTAGGATATAGTTTTAACCGCTAAAAGTCAACGCAAAAAGGCTTTACCGCCACCATTTTTCAGTTTTATATAAAGGTATTAACAAACGAGGTTTTGAATATTGAACATTACGGAGAAAAAGGCTAAAATGTTCACAAGGTAAAAAAATAGGAGGGACAGAAAATGAAAAAAGCTATTTCTCTGTTGTTGGCGGTTTGCCTTCTTTCCGGCGGGCTTATGCCTGCGGTTTCGGCAAACAACGGCGCAAACGCTTCCCTTTTGCAGATTTACGGTGACGGTATGCTCTTTGCGGCAAATAAACCCGTCCGGCTGGCAGGTACGGCAAGCCCCGGTGCGGCTATCCGTATGGAAATCAGTCAAGGGGCCGGCCCTGAGATTCGCACCGGTACTTCCACCGCCCTCCCCGACGGCAGTTTTGAAGTGGAATGCCAGGGCTTACCGGCCGGCTACACTCAATACACAATAAAGGCTTATGCAAACGGTGCCCGGTTTGCCGTAATTAATGATGTGGTTTTCGGCGCTCTCTGGCTGGCAAGCGGACAATCAAATATGCAGTACCCTCTTTTTGCAACCTATGAGGGCTTTGCCATTTCAAAAACGGGAGGCACCGACGGCTTTATCCGGGTGCTTGATGTCCCCGCCTACCCGGAGTATAACGGTTCCCCCGATAATTTTCCCGTTGACCCTTTGCGGGATATTAAAGGAGCATATTGGTACAAAGGTTCCGAGACTCATAAACTCTTGGGAGTCAGTGCGGTGGCATACTTTTTTGCCGAACAGCTCAGGGCGCAGTTGGATATCCCCGTGGGGATTTTAAACGCTTCTCTCGGCGGCAGTTCAATTTACACCTGGCTTTCCCGTGAAGACATTGACTCGGAACCCGCCGTCAGGGACTACCTTGCTGAAACCGGACGGTATATAACCCGGGAACAGTGGGACAATGTAAACCACAATGTTTATGCGGATATGACCGTCAATTACAATAAAAAAATAGAGCCGCTCGGTGTTTTTGAGCCTGACGGACTGATCTGGTACCAGGGGGAATCCAATATCAGCGAGCGTTACGGCGCCTATACCAACGCCTTTAACCTTATGCAGAAAAGTTACAGCGCTCACTTCGGCTACGAGGGCAGCCAAATGCCCTTTGTGTTCACGCAACTTGCCTCTTACAATTACGGTAAAAGGGCAGACGATTTTACCAAAGTGGGCAACTTTAATATTCAGCTGGGTGAAATTCAAGCTCAAAGCCCGGGCACCAGGGCCACGACAACCATTTATGACGTCAGCCTGGATTGGGACACCAACAAAATTGATCCGAGCGTGGGCTATGTGGGACCCATTCACCCCATGGTTAAAAAACCGGTGGGGGTAAAAATGGCTTTTGCCGCTTTGGGCCTGGTTTACGGTAAAAGGGAGAGCTACTCCGCTCCCCTTGTGACTCAAAGCGTTATTCAAGGCAACCGTATTCTGGTTAAATTCAATAATGTCGGTGACGGTTTAGTTGTAAAGCCTTATGGCTTTACAGGACCGATTATCGATTATTGGGAGATACCTCTCTACGGTTTTTCAATCGCAGGGAAAAACGGCGTCTATGTGGAGGCAAAGGCCGAAATTACGGCACCGGACACCGTGGCAATTTGGAGCGATGAGGTTAAAAATCCGGTGAGCGCCGCCTACGCTTACTCTCAGGTCAACAATTACTCCAACCTGTTCGCTACGGAAAACGGAGAGTTCACTCTGGGCGTCTGCGCCTTTGTAACCAAGCGTTTGGAAAACGCAAAGTATTTGCAGGACAGATACTGGACCACCTGTGAACTGCCGGAAATCTGGCGGGCAATAGATGAACCCGAATTTTTCCCCTCATTTTCCGCCGATTCGGATCAAACCCGCCTGTCTTACTCTTCAGAAGAAAAAGCTGAGGGCTGCGCCTCGTTAAAAGTTGATTACAGCCTTACGGGGTGGAATAAGTGCTTTTCTTTCGGGCCGCTGCTTACCTATAAAGAAAACAGGCTAAACACTTCATTCCCCGCTCTGAACACGGACTACTCGGTAATTTCCGCAGTAAGCTTTAAAGTGAAAAACACCTCCGGGCGGCCCGTTACCCTGAAGGAAATGCGTTTTTATACCACGCCTTTGTCCTGGTTTACCCCCTTTACCGCCGAGGGCGATACCACCGAGGTTGTTATCCCCGCCGATAATGAGTGGCACACCGTCACGCTGGACCTCAACAACCTTTGCCTGTTCGGAATTGAAAACGGTTTTAAGGCGGGAGCCGATTTTCTTGAAAAAGTGACGGAAATTAAGCTTATGTTTGCTGACAGCACGGGGGCAAAAGGCGACAACGGTACAATTTATGTGGACGACTTCCGTTTTGCTCCCCTTGAAACAAATCCGGATTATCACATTATGTTCAACCTTATCAGGGGCATTTTATTGTTGTTGGGGACAGTCGGTAAAATCTTTAAATTGTCTTAACAACCGATTACCTGCAATAGAGAGATTGCATTCTTTTAAAACTGCAAACGAGGTGAAAAGGCTTGGCAACAGGCAAGGACAAACACCCCAAGGTACAGTTCATTGACGGCGGTACGCTTTTCGGCTCCGATTTCAGAGAAAGCTGTACCGTAGACGGCTGCCACCCCAACGACCTGGGCTTTTACCGCATGGCAAAAGCGGTCATACCGGCGCTTGAAAAGGCACTCGGGTTGTAGCGGGAGAATCTCAGAAACCAAAATTTTC
The DNA here is from genome assembly GCA_002329225.1 of Ruminococcaceae bacterium UBA1447. Lineage (GTDB taxonomy): Bacteria > Bacillota > Clostridia > Oscillospirales > Acutalibacteraceae > UBA1447. Next base: position 8,631 of record DCTF01000145.1, on the reverse strand, counting down.
AAGGCGGTTTATTTGATGTTATTACTGTATTTTTCAGCCTTTGCCGTGGGACTGTCCGGTGCGATGATGCCCGGTTCCCTGCTGACCTATGTTATACGCAAGGCACTTTCAAACGGGGCCAAGGCCGGATTGATTGTGGTGCTGGGGCACGGAATACTGGAGGCTTCCCTTGTAACCCTGATTTTTCTCGGTTTTGACCGCCTGCTTAAATCTGATACGGCACAAATTGTGATCGGGATAACGGGCGGCCTCTTGCTNNTTGCTCTGCCTCATGGGAATTAAAATGGCGGTTGACTCCTACCGCAACAAGGTAAAGGTTGAAGTGAGCAGCGGCAAAGCGGAGGGCGGAAGCATGGTGCTTTCCGGCATTGTCCTTTCAGCGGCCAATCCTTATTTTCTGCTTTGGTGGGCTATTATAGGTTTGGGCTTTATTATGCAGGCTCACGCCTCTTTCGGTTATCCCGGAGTAATAATCTACTATTGCGGCCACATATCTGCGGATCTTGCCTGGTACAGTCTGGTATCCTTTGTTGTGGGCAAAACCAGAAAATTTATAAAAGAAAAACCGTACAGGATAATAATCGCCCTTTTGGGCTGCCTGCTTGTGTTTTTCGGGGTCAGATTTATTTATGATGCGGCTGAAAAACTGATTAAGATTATTTGAAATTAAAAGTTTTTGATAATTAATTAGCCGCCGGTTGAATGTGACCGGCGGCTTAATCTTTTTAATAATTTTAATATAAATTAACGCTTTACTCTGGCGTTGCCTTCCCAAATGCTCCACACCTGTTCTTCATCGGCAGGTTGAGCATAGTCGGTAAGGAAGGTTGTTGCAAGCGCTCCGGTAGCCCAGCGNNCATTTTTCACTTTCCCAACCTTTTAAGATGCCGTAAAGCAAGCCGCCCACAAAGCCGTCCCCGCCGCCGATACGGTCAAGAATATGGATTTCGCGAGGTTCCACCACATACCAGTTGCCGCCCTCGTGCATTATTGCGCCCCAAAGATGGGTGTTGACGCTTATGACTTCCCTCAAGGTGGTGGCAAAAACACTTGCGTTGGGGAAAGCGGCTTTCACGGAGGTAATCATGCCTTTAAAGCTTTCAATTTTTTCGGCAATGTTCTTTCCGCCCGCTTCCGGCCCTTTAATACCCAGGCTGAGCTGAAAATCTTCCTCATTGCCCAGAAGGATATCCGTCACGCCGGCAATTTCGGTGAAAATGGAGCGGAGTTCTTCTTCCCTCCCCTTCCAGAAACTGTCCCGGTAGTTAAGGTCGAAAGAGATAAGGGTTCCGTATTTTTTTGCCGCCTTGGCAAGTTCCAAACAGAACTTACCGGTTTCGGGGGAAAGGGCGGCAATGAGGCCGGAAAGATGGAGTATGGCAACACCCTCCCGGCCGAAAATACGCTCCAAATCAAAATCCGCAATATTCAAAGTCCTGCCGACTTCCCCCGCACGGTCGTTATGTACCCGGGGGCCTCTGGAGCCGGAGCCGCTGTCGGCTATATTAAACTGGTGGCGGTAACCCCAAGGGCCGCCCTGAGGGACCTCCTTACCCTCATAAACCATGCCACGGGAACGAAGATTGCTTTTAATAAAACGGGCTACGGGACTGCCTTTCACAAAAGTTGTCAGCACTTTGACAGGAAGCCCTAAATAGGAAGATATGCTTGCCACATTGGTTTCCGCACTGGTGGCATGCATAAAAAAGTCTTCACTTGATTCCACCGGCTGTCCGTTGGGGGGGCAAATACGCACACCCATGCTGGTGGGAACAACCATTGCCCACATATAATCTTTTTTAAGCTGTTTCATCACTTTTCTCCTTTACAGTTTTAATCCCCAATCCAGGGGAATTAAACATCATATTGGGTGGCGGCGGTTGTTCCGCCTTCCCCTGTCCAATTTGTGTGGAAAAACTTGCCCCTGGGAGCGTCAAGGCGTTCATATGTATGGGCACCGAAATAATCCCGCTGAGCCTGGAGCAGGTTTGCCGGCAGTTTTTCGCAACGGTAGCCGTCATAATAGCAAAGGGCGGAGGTCATGGCGGGTACGGGGATACCGTTAGACAAGGCCACCGCACACACATTGCGCCAACCCTCCTGATTGGTATCCATTATCGCCTTAAAATAGGGATCCAGCAAAAGGTTGGTTATATCCGGATTTTTATCAAAGGCTTCTTTAATTTTGCCTAAGAAAATACTGCGTATAATACAGCCGCCCCGCCACAT
>DCTF01000145.1:0-6345 GCA_002329225.1 Ruminococcaceae bacterium UBA1447 | reverse complement strand
GGCGGCTACCCGTTCTTCTTTAATCGCGCTAAGGCATCTGGAAAACACCGCTTCACCTATGAGAGTCAGGGGTATACCTTCATCCAAGGCGGCTATCGCCGTCCACTTGCCCGTGCCTTTTTGGCCTGCGGTATCCAAAATTTTGTCAACAAGGGGACTGCCGTCGGCATCTTTAAAAGCAAGTATATCCCTTGTTATCTCTATAAGGTAGCTGTCAAGTTCCTCTTCGTTCCACTTGGCAAAGACCTCGTGCATTTCGTCCGCCGTCATGCCTAACAGGTCCCTCATCAGCTGATAAGCTTCGCAGATAAGCTGCATATCGCCGTATTCAATACCGTTGTGAACCATTTTTACAAAGTGACCGGCGCCGTTTTCTCCCACCCAATCACAGCAGGGAGTGTCATTTTCAACCTTGGCGCAGATGGCTTGGAAAATCGGCTTAACCCGGGGCCAAGCGGCGTTTGAACCGCCGGGCATCATGCTGGGGCCCTTGAGCGCTCCCTCTTCGCCGCCGGAAACACCGGTACCAACATAGAGCAGACCCTTGCTTTCAACATATTGTGTTCTGCGGGCGGTGTCGGGGAAGTGGGAGTTGCCGCCGTCAATGATAATGTCCCCCGGCTCCAAAAGCGGTATAAGCTGTTCAATCATATTATCCACCGCTTCGCCCGCTTTTATCATCATCATAACTTTACGGGGTTTCTCCAGCGAATCCGCAAGTTCTTCCAGAGTATAAGTACCTTTTATGTTCTTGCCCTTCGCACGGCCTTCAACAAAATCCGTCACCTTTTGACCGGTTCTGTTGTAGACGGAAACGGTAAAGCCCTTGCTTTCCATATTCATAACAAGGTTTTCGCCCATAACCGCCAGACCGATAAGACCGATGTCCGATTTTTTCATTTTATCTATCCCCTTTTTTATTTTTTAAAATTATATTTTTTGTCTCTCAGATTGCGCATTTTTGTAAGCACCGAATAATCCACAAACATATTGCCGAAACCCGTACCGATTTTTATATGGGGCTTCATACCCGCATGAAAATCCGTACCTCCGCTTACAGCTAATGAAAGCTCTTTTGCCATATTCCGATACTTATTTTCCATTTCTTCGGTGTACTCCGTATAATAGCCCTCTATCCCGTCCAGGCCCATGGCTTTAAGTTCCGTTAAAAACTCTTTTAAAGGCTCATCCTCGAGTTTGATAAGATGAAGGTGGGCTGCAAAAGACAGGCCGCCGGCTGCCTCAATCATCTCTATACACTCACGGGCTGTGAGGCATTGGGAGTTGGAATAGGCAGGTTTGCCGTAACTTAAGTATTTATCAAAGGCTTCTTTGACGGACGAGGTATAGCCTTTTTCCGTCAGCAGTTTTGCAAAATGCGCCCGACCCACAAGACCCGCCGGCGCTATTGCCAAAGCTTCCTCAACCGTTACATCAAAGCCCAAATTCACAAGGGCTTGGCAGGTTTCCGCAGTGCGGTTTCTTCTGACCTTTAAGGCTCTGTCAAGCTGTGAAAGGAGCAGCTCGTTTTCCAAATCAATAAAGTACCCTAAAATATGAAGTTCGGTGTTGCTCACGGCGGAAAGTTCAATAGCCGGAATAACCTCCACTCCTATACGCTCGCCCTCTTCCATGGCCTCCCGCACCCCGGCTATACTGTCGTGGTCGGTCAGGGCTATGGCGGTCAGACCGTTTGCTTTGGCGTGGCGCACCACCTCGGCGGGGGGAAAAGACCCGTCGGACATATTGGAATGGGTATGTAAATCGATTTGTTTATGTTCAGACATTGCGGCTCCCCAAAAACAAGTTTCCAACAGAACAAATTGTAATTATTCGCCCTCATAAATCCAAAGCCCTAAAGCGGGATTGCTGATATAGAATATCTCTTCCCCGTTTTCCAGAATATTAAACCCGTCTTTCAGCGTTTCAGGGTTGTAAAGCTCAACCGCTTTACAGTATGGCATATACTTAAACGCCGCCCCCTCCACCTCTTCCCGGCTTAATTTCCGAGTGCAGTATGTAATATTAAAGCGGCCGTCGGAAGAACCGTGAATTAAATGCGCAGCAACTGAAAGGTTCTTCTGCAAGTCGCTGTTTTCTTTAACCAGCTCCAAAACTTTTTGCCGCCCGACATAGCCGTATTTGCGAATCAGCCGGTCATTTTCATCGTCTTCACCGAACTTACGCACTTCGGGAGCTAAAATAATCAGTTCTCCCTCATCCGCCATTGCCATGCGGGTGCGGTAAATGGCTTTATTGCCCAGCCAAGTGCTTTTAAACTCCCGCTCGTCAAGGAAGACCACCGCTTTTTTAAGGGGGGCGTCAAGCCAGACCAGGTTTTTCTCCCGACTCATCTCCACCGCCTGTTCAAACAGCCTGCGCTCATTGCCGATAAAAAGGCCGTGAATAAAGGTATCGTCCCCTGTGTTTGTGGTAACCGTCAATACATAGAGCAGAGGAACGTCGTTCAAGAAGTGTTCCTCCGCATAGTCGAACACCAGACGCACGGGAGAAAAATCCTTACCCATTATCCTTTCCATACCGTAAAAAGCGCCCAACATATGGGAACTGTTTATCATACTGCTGCCGCCGCAGCCCACAAAAATATTTTTGGAGTAGTTAGCCATGCCCACAACCTCGTGGGGCACCACCTGCCCAATTGAAATAATCAAATCATAGCTTTTGTCCATTATCAGGCGGTTGACTTCCACATCTATTTTTGTGTTGACCAACCTTTCGGAAACTTCGCTTACAAATTCCGCCGGCACTTCACCGAGTTTTATTACATCGGTTTTCCAATTATGGGGGATTATTTTTTCGAAAGGAACGTTTTCACCGAAAAAGGCCAGACATTCTTCCTTCGTCATCGGTTCATGCGTGCCGAGGGCGGGCAGAATATCAATTTCACAACTGTCTTTAAGCATATCGTAATACATTGAGGTAATTGTCCCCGCACCGGAGAACAGCCTCGTGTAGTCCGGGGGCACCAACAGTACTTTTTTAAGATTCTTCCCCTTAACGGATTCTTTTAAAGCCGAAAACAGTTCTTCGTTTCTTATACCTTTTTCATCTTTACCCTTTATGACCAAGTTTAAAAACATCCTTTCTTTTTTGCATAACAGCTATTCAACCATACCGTACACTTCGCCGATATCCTGTATAAACATAATACCTTTGCCCGGGCTTTCCAAATCAAGGTTGTCCCTGATGCTGTCCGCAATAGGAGCCGCATCCTCGGTTTTTGAGATAACAATGACAATCTCTTTTTCAGGCTCAATCTCCATCATAAAAAGCCTCTCCGTTTCATGGGTACCCGATCCTCTGGCGTTTATAATGGTACCGCCCTTTGCTCCGCCCTGAGCCGCCGCATCTATAACTTCTTCAGCTTCGCCTCTGGGCACAATAACGGTTATCATTCTGTACATAGCTTGTCTTACCCCTTCCGTTGCCTGCGCTTCACCGCCGCAGGCTATACTGTGAGTTCCGGTAACATCACATACCGGTATTGTAAATAATATGCCGTGGTTCGGTTTTTTCATTTTAAGTTCTTCCGTAATCCCGATTGCCGCCGGACGGACAATCTCCCCCGTTCCCAACATAAGAACAACCTCTTTTTTTGTGTCTGCCAAACCGAGGAACTCTAAGATATGCCTGTGAGCGGTTCCCTTGGCAATCATAACGGTTCCGCCCGTTAAACCGTATTGTTTGCCGGCATGCATAACTTTACTGCCGGAACCGCAGTTTACAATGGCACAAATCAGACTGAGGCCGCCCGCAAACTGATGNNTATTATCCATTCTTTTCAGCGCCTCCTTTTTTTGTCTTTGTCTTTAACAAGAATAACAAACCGAGTATCTGTAAGGCCAAAACCGGAGTCATAGCCACCATGGCAATAATTCCGAAGCCGTCCGCCAAAACATCCGCCCCCGGTGTAGCCGCGGCTACACCCTGAGAAAACGCAAGTATAAAAGTAGCCGTCATGGGACCTGAGGCAACCCCTCCCGAGTCAAAGGCTACGCCGACAAAAAGTTTGGGTGCAAAAAATGTCATTATTATCGAGATGATGTAGCCCGGCAACAAGAAGTGCCAAAGTTGTAAACCCGGGACAAGAATACGAAGCAGAGAAAGGGCTACCGAGGCGCCTACGCCTAAGCAGAGGGTAAATAATACCAGCCGTTTTTTTACATAACCGCTTGTTACATCCTCCACCTGGTCGGTCAAAACATGAACTGCAGGTTCCGCAAGGATGGTAACAAGACCGATCAAAAAGCCCAACCCAATCACAATAAAGCGATTTTCAAACATCGCCATTTTTTTGCCTATCTCCCGGGCGGCATCCATAAAGCCGGCGTTGACCCCCACAAGGAAGAGTACCAAACCGAAATACGTTATTCCCATGCCGACAACGGTTCTGATAAACTGTTTGGCAGGCAATTTGAAATAAACTATTTGGAAAAAAATGAAAATCAAAAGCATGGGCGAGAGCGCTATTGCCACATCGGCGGACACATCGGGAAAATTTTGCAAAAACGGAGTAAAAATTGACTGTGAAACCACCGTATCCGCAGCCATCTCACCCGCCGCGAACTGTGACCTTGTAAAAAGGTTCATCACCATGGGGCCCATTATCGCCCCTGCGGAAACTATGCCCAAAAGGCCGAAGCTGTCCTCTTCCGAAGCCCTGCTGTCCTTTTTCATTGAAGAAACGCCTACGGCAAGAGCAAGAATAAAAGGTACCGTCAGCGCTCCGGTAGTGGCGCCTGATGCGTCAAATGCGATAGCCAAAATCTCAGGCGGGTTAAAGATTGCAAGAACAAATATAATTATGTAAGCCACGGTAAGGAAGATGTTAATGGGTGCGTTATAAACAATCCTCACCATACCCAGAGCAAGCATAACCGCCACGCCTACGGATACGACCACGACCAAAGCGAATTTGGGCAGCAGGCCCTTTGTCACCTCATCAACCTGTTGGGCTAAAATATGAAGGTCCGGCTCTGCAATAGATATAAAAAAGCCGAGGGCTAAACCTGCAACTATCAGAATAAGCAGACTGTTCCTTTTAGCCAGAGCGGCACCCATGTGGTTACCTATGGATGTGATACCTATATTCACACCCATAAGAAAAAGAGTAAGCCCGGCCATAAGCACCACCGCACCGATTGAAAAACGGATTATCAGATGCGGTTCAAGGGGCGTCAGAGTAAAACTCAGAACCAACACCAGCACCGTTATGGGGACCACCGCAAACAGAACCTCTTTTATTTTCTCGACAAGAGCTCGCAAATTTTATCATTCCTCCGGTAGAATTATCGATTTTAATCCAAAATGTTAGAAAGGAACCGTGTCGGGATTCAGCCCGGAACCGCCTATATAAGGCATGGAGTCAATTGTCCGCATATCCTCCGGTTTTATCTCAAAGTCGAATATTTTTGCGTTTTCTTCAATGCGGGCAGGGGTAACGGACTTCGGCAGAGGCAGGGTGCCGTTTTGCAGGCACCAACGTATACAAAGCTGAGCGACCGATTTATCGTATTTATTCGCTATTGCGGCAAGTTCGGGGTTGCTGAGGAGTCTGCCCGTACCCAATGGGCTCCAAGCTTCCACAAGGATATTTTCAGCCTTGCAGTAATCCGCCGTTTCCTTTTGCATAAAACCGGGATGGAACTCGATTTGGTTTACCATGGGCTTAACATCTGCGGCTTTCATCAGAGGGGCAAGGTGATGTGTTAAAAAATTACTCACCCCGATAGCTCTTACCCGTTTTGTTTCATACAAATATTCAAATGCCCGCCACATATCAAGGTTAAGTTTTTGCCACTCGTCGGGGCTCCCCTTCACAGCCGGCCAGTGAATCAGATAGAGATCCAAATAGTCAAGATTAAGAAGCTTCATCGTATTTTCAAAGGCCCTGAGGGTTGTATCATATCCCCTCTCGGAATTCCACAGTTTACTGGTGATAAAAAGTTCTTCCCTGGGGATTCCGCTTTGTTTAACTCCTTCACCCACGCCTTTCTCGTTACGGTAAGCGGCGGCTGTGTCAACATGCCTGTAACCTACTTCCAACGCCTTGAGCACCGAATTTACGGTTATTTCGCCCTCCGGCGTCTGCCAAGTACCGAAACCCACACAGGGGATGCCCACACCGTTTGATAAAATATAATTGTCTTTAAGCGATTTCATATTTACCTCCCGTTTCAGACTGTCTTTCCCTTAATTTTTAAAGTTCTGATTGGATTCCATCCGATAATCAATATTTTTCCGTTCGGCAAACTCATTCAGTTTAAATTATACATTACCCCGAATTTATAAACAAGATTTTAAATAATGTCTACTGAACAACCA
>DCTF01000123.1 GCA_002329225.1 Ruminococcaceae bacterium UBA1447 | reverse complement strand
CTCCGTATCTACACCCGTATCAACCACGCCTACTTTTATGTGATTGAAAAAATATTGATAATCCCAGGCGCTCAACGCCTGTATAGCTTCAACGCTCCAGTTGCCGCCCCGGGGCTTTAATTCACTCCAGGCGGGGCTGCCGTTATTGTACCAGGGGTCATTCGGTATAAGCATGGGCTTTGCCGCTCCCGCCATGTTGCAGTCGGCATAAAAAACGCCCTCTAATTCCATCAGCTTTTCGGCCTTGGCCTTTAATCCGTCATAGGTGTCGGAGGCTACCTCCACCTGCCACATGTTGGCGCCGTTGATGCTGCCCACACGCTTTCCGCCTACGGTTTCAATAATGGCCTGCCGCTCGGCGTTTTCCGTGTTTTCGTCAAAATAAACCAAAAGGTTATTCACAACATAATTAAGTCCGCCCTTTGAGTCCGTCTTTGCCACATCCCGCAGGGTAACGTCTTTAATCTTGCCGGGGTCATAGTTTATCTCAATCGTCTTTGTTTTTTCCACCTCGCCGGCGGCAGCCTTTACCACAATCGTGTTGCCGGAAGGTTTCAACTTAACTCCGGGGAGCACAAAATTATTTCCGTCTATTACTGCCTCGCCCCGGGTGTTTAACTCTCCGTCATCAATTTCACAGTATTGCTCAAAGGTAATGCTTACCTTGTCCGTATCGCCGAAGTCAAAACTGCCGGTAATGTCTTTAACCGCCTTTTCAACTACAGGTTCCAGACTGTCAATAAACAGCTCCGCCTGAGGGGGAGGGGAGTCCGGCCCGGCGGGTCCCATAGCTGTGAAGGCGAGGAGCGGCAAGACCACAAGGGCAATGACCGCTGCCGTTAAGGGGAGTAAAAATCTCTTTATAAATATTTTCAGCTTCATCTTGTCACCACTTTATCAGCATTTTTTCGTTCGGTAAAAACAAACTTCAAAAGTCATAATAACCCAAATACATTATATACTCATATAAGTGTGAATACAACCGAAATCTGTATATAAATAACCGTTTTTGCCTCCCGTCAGAGCTCTTATTCGTGTAAAAACTTGCAATTCAAAGCCCCCGTGATTATAATAAATTGCAATAGAGAGTCGGGAGATGTTTTAATTGTTAAAGATTACCGTTGAAAAAACAAAAAATCCTAAAGAAAAACCTGCAGATCAAAGCAAGCTCGGTTTCGGCAAATACTATACCGACCATATGTTTTTGATGAATTATGAAACGGACAAAGGCTGGCACANNGGTCCGTTGGAACTTGACCCGGCCGCCATGTGCCTGCATTATGCACAGGAGGTATTCGAGGGATTAAAGGCTTATAAAACGGAAAAGGGTGAAACTCTCCTCTTCCGTCCCGACCGCAATATGGCAAGGTTAAACGAGTCAAACAAACGCATGTGCATACCTGAAATTGACGAAGAACTTGCGGTAGAAGCAATAAAACAGCTTGTCAGAATTGATGAGGACTGGATTCCCGTTTCAGAGGGTACATCCCTTTACATTCGCCCGTTTATTATTGCAACGGAGGGCCATGTTGGGGTCTATCCCGCACACGAACTGCTGTTTTGCATTATCCTGTCTCCGGTGGGGGCCTACTATCCCGAGGGGCTGAATCCGGTAAAAATTTATGTTGAAGAAAAATATGTGCGTGCCGTCAAAGGCGGCACCGGCTTTGCAAAAACCGGTGCCAACTATGCAGCTTCTCTCAAGGCTCAGGACGAAGCATCTGAAGCCGGCTACAGTCAGGTGCTTTGGCTTGACGGCGTAGAGCGCAAATATGTTGAAGAAGTCGGCACAATGAACGTGTTTTTCGTCATTGACGGCGAAGTCGTCACTCCGGCGTTGCAGGGCAGTATTTTAAGCGGCATTACCCGTATGTCCTGTATCGATATTCTGCGCTACAAGGGCGTACCGATTACGGAGCGGGCTATTACCATTGATGAAGTTGTCCGGGCGGCAAAGGAAGGAAGGTTGAACGAAGCCTTCGGCTCGGGTACCGCCGCCGTCATTTCGCCCATAGGCGAGCTGAAGTACGGTGACGAGAAGCTGGTTTTAAACGGCGGCAAAATCGGCGAAATTTCTCAAATGCTGTATGATACGCTCACCGGCATACAATGGGGTAAAATTGAAGACCCCTTCGGTTGGACTGTACGTGTTTAACCTGTTTAACAGATTATAAAAAGGGTAAAGTTTACCTCTTCACTTTTAGCGAGGTGTTTTTAAAATGGCAAAACTGTATTTTAAATACGGCGTTATGGGCTCATCAAAGTCCGCACATGCGCTGTTAGCAAAGTTTAATTATGAAGAAAAGGGCTCCAGTGTGTGGCTTATCAAGCCTTTTTCATCTCCCGGGGATGACGGTTTTGTGCGCTCCGTTGTAGGGCTTGAAGCGAAGGCGGAGATTATTTCCCGCACCGATGACCTGTACGAAAACTTCATCACCGGTACCCACCGGACCACCGATGTCATCATTGCCGATGAGTGCCAGTTCTTCACCGAGGATCAAATTGACGCTCTGCGGCGTATAGTGGACGAACACGACATACCGGTACTCTGCTACGGTCTGCGCACCGACTTTTTAACAAGACTTTTCCCTGGCAGCCGCCGGCTGCTTGAGCTTGCCGACTCCATTGCGGAAATTAAAACGGTCTGCCGCTGCGGGCATAAAGCTACGGTCAATGCCAGGATTGATTCCAAGGGAGATATTGTAACCGTCGGTGATCAGGTCTTTGTCGGCGGGGGCGACAGTTACGACTCAATGTGCTACCGTTGTTGGAAGGATAAAATAAAAAGCCAGCAAGAGCGGAAAAATAAGGAAAACGCCTGATGTCCCGCCGTTTAACCTTTACAGTTACGGCTGACTATGACGGCAAAAAAGTCGCGCATTTCCTTCGCGGAAGTGCGCGTTTTTCCGCCCGTTTGGTGACTTTGCTCAAACGGCAGGAAGACGGCATTATGCTCAACGGCCGCCCGGCACGGACGGTGGACCCCATAAAAGAAGGGGACAGCCTTGTTTTAAACCTCCCGGCGGACAGCGCCCTGCCGGAGCCCAAGTACTACCCGCTGCAAATCCTTTTTGAGGATGAGGATGTTCTGGTGGTGAATAAGCCCGGTACGCTTGCTATGCACCCGTCGCGCAAGCATCAGGGTGTAACTCTTGCCAATGCTGTTGCCCGGCATTTGCAAAATTCTCAAAAAGAGAGCGTCTTTCGGGCCATAGGCAGGCTTGACAAAGGCACCTCGGGTGCTGTTGTCTGTGCCCTGAACCGCTTTGCCGCCGCCCGCCTCACCGGTCATGTAGAAAAAGAATATCTTGCCTTGGTACACGGGGAGTTTTCCGGAGAAGGCACAATAGATTTGCCTGTTTACAGGCCGGATGCTATGAAGATCCTGCGTGCCTGCGGCCCCGAAGGGGAGCCCGCCCTTACCCGTTGGAGTTCCCTCGGCTGTGCCGGAGGCATGAGCCTTCTCA
>DCTF01000052.1:1628-5924 GCA_002329225.1 Ruminococcaceae bacterium UBA1447 | reverse complement strand
GCAACATCATATGCATAGAGAAAGAGTCAAAACTCACCCATGATATTAACTACCGTGCACGCTTAATTGATACCGACCGTTTCAGCATTTTCGGTTATGGCGAGTTTTTCGGTTTTTTGTGCGGGATTTGTGCGGGTGATTATGATATAACCGATATTTTTGTTGATGCCACACTCCGAATTGGCGGCAGGGATTATTCCGAACTCCCTGAATTTATGAAAAAGGTTGACAGGTTAGGCCAACTGACAGACACTGATTTTGTTTTCACTGTTTCCGCTTCCGCCGACGAATTGCCGCCGGAGATATTTGAGTTTTGTAAAGAAATATAGTTACTTGTTTCAATAAGTAGTATTGTTAAAAAATGTGATATAACGGTATTATTTTTCGCCTTGTAGCTGAAAAAANNAAAAATGAAATTTGGTTGTTCAAATTTCTTGACAAGGTGCGAATCGGTGTATATAATAACCGTCGTGTGCGTTGAGGTATGTCATGATTATCGATGTAGAAAATGTATTCCATGAAGAAGGACTTGAGGTTCCTTTTGACTATTTGCTTGATTTAACATATTTTTGCATCGGCACCGAAAAACCCTTTTCAAAACCTGTTCCCGTCACCGGCCGTGTGTTTAACAGGGTAGGGATTGTTACCTTAGAGGCTTCGGCACGGGTAGAAATGGCCACCTTTTGTGACCGATGTGCTGAAGAGGTAAAAACGGCATTTGATGCCAAAGTTTCTCGCATTCTTGTAAAAGAACCTGCCGTGGAGGCGAATGATGATTATTATCCCATTGACAGTTGGGATTTGGACTTGGACATACCGGTGATGGAAGAGATTTTTTTAGAAATGCCCACCAAGGTTTTGTGTATGCTTGACTGTAAGGGTGTATGCCCCGGGTGCGGAAAAAACCTTAATGAAGACCAATGCGACTGCAAAAAGGCGATAGACCCGCGTTTGGAATCGCTCAGGCAGCTTTTGGATAGTANNAATTTAAGGAGGTGCTCATATGGCGGTGCCAAAAAGACGGGTATCAAAAACAAAAAGGGACACGAGGCGTTCAAGCGTTTGGAAGCTCGAAGCTCCTGAACTTGTAAAATGCAATCAATGCGGCGAATTCAGAAGACCTCACAGAATTTGCCCGGAGTGCGGTTATTACAAGGGCAAGCAATACCTTAATAAAGAGGCCTAAGCCGTAATTACGGCTTAGGTTGCGCAATCGAGGGTAGGGGGGAGTAGTATGTTTACTACATTCTTCTCTGCCTTTTGGTTTATTAAGCGTTAATTTCTTGATTTGCTTAGTGTTAGTGACAGGAACTTCTTAATTTGTTCTCAGGGAGGTTGCCAATGGCCGTTATTATTAATAATGTTATAGTCGGCTCCCCTTGTCATCGAAAAGGGATTTGTCCCGGAGATACACTTGTTTCAATTGACGGTGAGACTATCGACGATGTGCTGGATTATCGTTATTATGCCGTGAATAAAAATCCCGTTTTCGAATTGATAACTAAGGATGGTAAAAAACGTGTAATTAAGCTGAGAAAAAAAGAGGATGAAGACCCCGGGTTGGAATTTGAAACCTATTTAATGGATAAACAACACAGATGCAGAAATAAATGTATGTTCTGCTTTATCGACCAACTTCCCTCCGGCTTGCGGGAAAGTCTTTATTTCAAGGATGATGATTCCCGGCTGTCTTTTCTTTTCGGTAACTATATTACTCTGACAAATCTAACCGACCGCGAAGCGGAACGAATAATAAAAATGCGAATCAGTCCGGTAAATGTTTCCGTTCACACTATGAATCCCGGTTTACGCAGTAAAATGATGGGTAATCCCGAGGCGGGGGAAAGCTTAAAGTATTTAACCCTGTTTGCACAGGCGGGAATAAGGCTAAACTCTCAACTTGTACTTTGTCCCGGCATTAATGACGGTGATGAGCTTCGCAACAGTTTATCGGAGTTGGGGAAACTTGGAACCTCCCTTCAAAGTATAGCTGCAGTACCGGTGGGTCTGACCGGCTACCGCGAAAACCTGCCGAAACTCAGACCCTTTGACAAACAAGGTGCTTCTGCAGTTATAGATATTATTGATGAATTTAATCAATCATATTGCGGCGAATGCGGAGAGAGCATTGCTTTTGCTGCGGACGAGTTCTATCTTTTAGCGGAACGGCCCGTGCCTTCCGCAAGCACTTACGGCGAGTTTCACCAACTGGAAAACGGAGTGGGCCTTTGGGCGCTTTTCAGGGATGAATGTTGTCGTTTGATTAACGAGAAGAGAGAAAATGCGGACTTGCCTAATGAAACATTATCCGAGCGAAGTGTTTCGATTGTAACGGGTGAAGTTGCCTATCCGCTCATTCGTGAACTGGTTGACGAAGTTGTAAATAAATGGCATAATTTAAAGGTTAAAACATACCCGATTAAGAATCATTTTTTTGGCGGTGAAATCACTGTGGCCGGCCTTATTACCGGCAGCGATATTGTCGACCAGCTCAAGGGATTGTCATTAGGAGAAGAGCTTTTAATCCCTGCCGTAGCGTTGCGGCGAGAAGGCGATATGTTTTTAGACAGCATGACATTGTCGGAGTTGTCTGAAAAACTCGGAGTTAAGGTAAGAACGGTTCCGGTGAATGCGGATGATTTTTTAACTGCACTGCTGTACGAAGAATAAATTAACCCGTTGATAACGGTTCGGAGTATTTAAATGGCAAAACCTGTAGTTGCAATAGTTGGTCGCCCGAATGTCGGCAAGTCGACTCTTTTTAACAAACTTGTCGGCAGCAGGTTGTCTATTGTTGACGACACCCCGGGTGTTACAAGAGACAGAATTTACGGCGATTGCGAGTGGCTCGGCCGTCAATTCCTTTTGGTTGATACGGGGGGAATAGAGCCTTTTTCGGATGATATAATCTTGTCGCAAATGCGCCGTCAGGCTCAGCTTGCCGTGGAGACAGCCGATGTTATTGTTTTTGTGACTAATTTGCGTGACGGCGTTATGCCGGCGGACCAGGAAGTTGCGGATATGCTCCAACGCAGCGGTAAACCCGTGGTGCTTTGCGTCAACAAGTGCGATACTGTGGGACGGGTGCCTATGGAGCTTTATGAGTTTTATAATCTCGGTTTAGGTGACCCTATGCCCGTGTCCTCCATACACGGTCACGGTACCGGCGACTTGCTTGATGCAGTTCTTGAGTTAATACCCCGGTTTAAAGAGGCGGAGGAAGAGGGAGAGGCAATCAAAGTCGCAATAATCGGTAAGCCTAATACCGGAAAATCTTCGCTTGTAAATGCGGTGGCGGGTGAGGAACGTGTAATTGTTTCAGATATTGCCGGTACCACCCGGGACGCTACGGATACCGAGGTTGAAAATGAGCACGGAAAGTTTGTGCTGATAGATACCGCCGGACTGAGACGAAAAAGCAAGGTGGATGAATCCATTGAAAAATATGCCGTCATCCGTGCAAAAATGGCTGTTGAACGCGCTGCGGTCTGTGTGATCATGCTTGATGCAACTGAAGGTTTTACCGAGCAGGATTCAAAAGTGGCAGGTTTGGCTCATGAGGCGGGGAAAGCCTGTATTATAGCTGTAAACAAGTGGGATCTGGTTGAAAAAGACGGAAAAACTATGGACAGCTACCGTAAGGACCTTATGAATGACTTTGCCTTTATGTCTTATGCTCCCATCATCTTTATTTCCGCAAAAACGGGGCAACGCTTAGATCGTCTGTTTGAACTTATCAAGTATACCGACAACCAAAACGCCATGCGTATTTCCACGGGCAAACTTAATGAAGTTTTAGCTTTTGCCACTGCCAGAGTTCAACCGCCCACAGATAAGGGCAGGAGACTCAAAATTTATTATATTACTCAGGCTTCTACAAGACCTCCGACTTTTGTGTGTTTTGTCAACAGCAAAGAGCTGTTCCATTACAGCTATCAAAGATACATAGAGAACCAAATCAGAGAAGTATTCGGCTTGGAAGGCACACCTGTTCGAATTGTTGTCAGGGAAAGGGAAGAAAAGCAATGATTATTATGGGTGTAGACCCCGGTTATGCCATTGTCGGTTACGGTGTAGTGGAATATAAGAATAATCATTTTTCAGTACTGGATTACGGAGTAATAACTACTTCCAGCGATTTGCCTTTTAACGAAAGACTTGAGTGTATTTACAATGATTTTTGCGATGTAATTAAAAGAAACAATCCGGTTGCCGTTGCCGTTGAAAAGCTCTATTACAACAATAACGCCAAAACCGTTATTGATGTCAGTCAGGCAAGAGGTGTTTTGGTTCTGG
>DCTF01000052.1:0-1620 GCA_002329225.1 Ruminococcaceae bacterium UBA1447 | reverse complement strand
AAAAAACAGGTGCAGGAGATGACAAGGATTCTGCTTAATCTTGAAAAAATTCCCAAGCCGGATGATGCTGCAGATGCCTTAGCGCTTGCTATTTGCCACGCTCATTGCAGCGGTTCATTAATCTATAACGGCTTACATTAGGGGAGAGATAAAATGTTTTACAGTGTTACGGGACAAATACTGTTCAAAGATGAAGGCAGTGTGGCTGTAGATTGCGGAGGAGTGGGCTACCTTTGCTTGTCCTCCTATAACACAACCTGCCGACTTGGGGCGGTCGGTTCAGTCGTGACACTATTTACTCATCTCAATGTACGGGAAGGTTCCATGGAGCTTTTCGGTTTTCTTGATAAACGGGAATTGGAATGTTTTAAACAGCTTATTACCGTTACAGGTGTCGGACCCAGAGCGGGGTTGGCGGTTCTTTCACATCTGACACCGGATAAGCTTGCACTTTGTATAGCAACGGGAGATGTAAAAACAATAACCGGCGCTCAGGGAATAGGCCCTAAATTGGCACAGCGTATAGTACTTGAGCTAAAAGACAAACTGCAAACCGGTTTTAGCGATGAGGTTGTGACGGGTGATATCCTGTCCGCAGGTGTTGCCTCTCAGGCGGGAGCAAGTGCCGAGGCTATAAGTGCTCTTGTAGCTCTCGGGTATAGCCAATCGGAGGCGAGTATTGCTGTCAGCCGTCTGGACAGTTCACTGACTACGGAAGAGTTAATTAAACAGGCCCTCAAAGCTATAAGTAAAAAATAGGCCCCTTTTTAGTGAGGTAAAAGTATGGCAGACAATAATGACATGAGGTTAACCGCCCCTGAATATATGCAGGAAGACTCGGATTTGGAGCTGACCTTGCGGCCACGTACTCTTGGGGAGTATGTGGGTCAGGAAAAGGTGAAGGAGAATTTAAGTATATATATTCAGGCCGCACGGCAAAGGGGAGAACCCTTGGATCATGTCTTACTTTACGGCCCCCCGGGTTTAGGTAAGACTACCCTTGCGGGCATAATTGCTAATGAGATGGGGGTGAATATCCGTGTAACTTCCGGACCGGCAATCGAAAAACCCGGCGACTTGGCGGCTCTCTTAACCAACCTGAATGAGGGCGACATATTATTTATTGACGAGGTTCATCGTCTTTCACGGAATGTTGAAGAAGTTCTGTACCCCGCCATGGAGGACAGAGCGATAGATATAATTATCGGCAAGGGGCCTTCCGCTCGTTCCATAAGGCTTGATTTACCGAATTTTACTCTTGTAGGAGCTACCACAAGAGCGGGTCAATTGAGTGCGCCGTTGCGGGACAGATTTGGCGTTATTTTCAGGTTGGAATTGTATTCCGCCGAGGAACTGGCAAGAATTATTAATCGAAGTGCAGGCATACTTGATATTGAAATTGAATATGACGGTTCGGTTGAAATCGCCTCAAGAGCAAGAGGGACTCCCCGTATAGCAAACCGCTTGTTGAAACGCGCCAGAGATTTTGCTCAAGTTATGGGGAACGGAGTCATAACTCATGATGGCGCCAAGCTTGCTTTAGACCGAATGGAGATTGATGAACTTGGACTTGACTCCATCGACAGGCTCATTCTGACTTCGATGATTAAAAACTATAAC
>DCTF01000159.1 GCA_002329225.1 Ruminococcaceae bacterium UBA1447 | reverse complement strand
GGTTGTTCAGTAGACATTACTAAATGATCTACCTTTGCTGTATATAGAATTTGGAGTGTAAAATGAAAAAAAAGGAAAACACACAGTGCAAGGCTTCGGTCGGCGGCCAGGCTCTTATGGAAGGCATCTTAATGAGAGGGCCTGAGAGTTATGCAATATCTCTCAGACTGCCCGACGGTTCAATTGATGCAACAAGCAAAAAGGTAAGGCCGATAAAAGATAAGTATAAAATTCTCGGTTGGCCTCTTATCAGAGGAATTGTGAGTTTTGTGGAGTCTATGACTTTAGGTTATAAGAGCCTTATGGAGTCCGTCGAAAAAACAAGCCTTGATGATGTAGTCGGTCAGGCAGCGGAGTCCAGGTTTGAAAAATGGCTTAACAAGCATTTTGGAGAGAAGTTGACGGCTATTATCGGTACTATTGCCGCAATTCTGGGCTTCGGGTTGGCCTTTCTGCTTTTCTTCTGGCTTCCCACCTTTATTTTTAATCTTTTGAAGGATAATTTCGGAGTTGATATTATCTGGAAAACCGTCTTGGAGGGCGGAATCAGGATTGTTTTGTTTGTGTCTTACATGGCTCTTACCTCCTTGATGAAAGATATTAAACGTATGTACAAATACCACGGAGCCGAACACAAAACCATTTTCTGCTTTGAAAACGGTTTGGAACTCACTGTTGAAAATGTAAGAAAGCAAAAAAGGTTTCATCCCAGGTGCGGCACGAGCTTTTTGTTTGTTATGATTATTTTAAGTATAGTGGTATCATCGGTGATTTTATTTATATTTCCCGGTTTGGCAGAAAAAAATCTGCTTTGGGTAGCCGTTAAACTTATGATTGTACCCGTTATAATGAGCCTCGGCTTTGAGTTTATACGTTATGCAGGGCGGCATGATAATATTTTTGTTAAGATTTTGTCAGCGCCGGGACTGTGGATGCAAAGAATCACCACCAAGAAACCCTCGGACGATATTATTGAGGTGGCGATACAGGCTCTTAAGGCTGTCGTATTGCCCGCAGAAAAAGCAAATGAGGAAGCGGCGGAAGAAAATATTATTGAAGAAACACCCGTTTCAGTTCAGGAACCGGTAACGGATTCCATTGACACACTTTGACGGACTTGATTTTTATGACTATTTCGGAACTTCTCAGGGACGCTACTGATAAATTGAATAATGCCGGTTGCGAGAATGCTTATTTTGATGCGGTTTGTCTTATGGAGCAGGCAACGGGCAAAGACAGGAGCAGTTTGCTCCTGTCTGCTTTTTCCGAGCCGGGAAGCGATGCTGCTGAGAACTTTCTAAAATATGTTGAGAGACGTGCGTCCCGAGAGCCTTTGCAATATATACTCGGTAATTGGGAATTTATGGGGCTGCTGTTCAATGTAGGTCCCGGTGTTTTGATACCACGTCCCGAAACCGAGCTGTTAATAGACTTTGCAATAGAAAGGCTTAAAACGAACACCGAAAATCCCGTAGTGTTTGATCTATGTGCAGGTACCGGTTGCATAGGTATCAGTATTGCAAAGTTCTGCCCGCAGGTAACTGTTTTCTTGCTTGAAAACTCACCTGAGGCTTATAAATATTTACTCGCAAACATTGAGCTTCATTCACTTGATAATGTAAAGCCGCTCTTAAAGGATGTTTTTAATGGTTATTGTTCGGATGAATTGCCTGAACCGGACTTAATCGTTTCAAACCCTCCCTATATTGCTACGGCTGAGTTGGAGACTATTCAAAGGGAGGTTCTGTTTGAACCGGCTTCTGCGTTGGACGGAGGGGAAGACGGCCTGATTTTTTACCGCTGTTTAGCAACGCAATGGCTGCCTTACCTTAAAGACGAGGGTGCTATGGCGGTTGAAATAGGAGATATACAAGGGGAAGATGTATTGCGGATTTTTCAACATGGCGATAGGAATGTAACTTTATTGAAAGATTTTAGCGGTAAATCAAGAGTTGTAAGAATCACCTGAAATTACTCATAAAATTCTCTATACCGGTTGACATAAAAGGCTTTTTTTATTACGATATAGTTTAACAAATTGTCAAGAATCATAAGAACGCAGAGGAATGTTATGATAACCGATATTATACGCGACGGCTTTAATTTAGATTTGCTAATCAAGTTTTTAGCCAGGATTTTTGTTATATTCTGTGTACTGCCGATACATGAATATGCTCATGCACTGGTTGCTACAAAATTGGGCGACCAAACCGCCAGACTCAGCGGCAGACTGACATTAAATCCTTTGGCGCATATAGACCCTATTGGCGCACTGATGATACTCCTTGCCGGCTTCGGTTACGCAAAACCAGTTCCCGTTAATATCAGGAATTTTAAAGACAGAAAAGTCGGTATGGCATTGACGGCGATTGCCGGTCCCATTTCAAATCTTATTATGGGCTTTCTATCCTTGGTTCTGCTCAGGCTTCTTATGTTTGTTATGCCGGAAAGTACGGTAAAAGAAGTGATTTATCTTTTCTTAATTTTCAGTGCGGGAATTAATATCAATTTGGCTGTTTTTAACCTGTTGCCAATACCGCCTTTGGACGGTTCAAGACTTGCCACTCTATTTTTGCCGGACAGAATATACTACAAAATTATGCAATATGAGCGTTATATTATATTGGTAGTATTGGTGCTTATGCTTACAGGTGTCCTTACAACCCCGCTGGTAATAATTTCAAATTTTATTTTTGATTTGATGTTGCTTATATTGGGAATAAAACCTTAAATAATTCGGGTGTAGAATGACTGAAAAACCGCTTTATAAATTGGAAATATTTGAAGGCCCTATGGACTTGCTGTTAAATTTAATCAGTAAGCGTAAGGTGAGTATCAATGATGTGCCTATACTTGAACTGATTGAACAGTATCTGGATTATGTTAAGGCTATGCAGGTTGAAAACCTTGACATTGCAAGCGAGTTTTTGGAAATGGCCGCCAGATTAATCTATATCAAGACCGTATCTTTGTTACCCGTTCATGATGAGGCCGACAGATTAACCGAAGAACTTAAAGGCGAACTGACCGAGTATTTGGATTGTCAACTTGTAGCGGGAAAGCTCAGCAAAATCTCAAAAGGATTCGATTATCTTTCCAGAGAACCGGTTGAGTTTGAGGAAAACCCTGTTTATACAAGGATTCATGAACCTTCCGAGTTGTTTAAAGCCTATTTAAGTGCCGTCGGAAAGGGGCAAAGAAGGTTGCCTCCCCCCATAGAGGCTTTCAACGGAATAGTAGCTCAGAAAATAGTTTCCGTTTCTTCAAGAATCAGTAAAATTCTTCGTCAAATTTCAGTTACCGGAAAACTGAAATTCCTNNGGTCGCCACATTTTTAGCTTTGCTTACATTGTCAAAGGCAAAAAGAATTAAATTTACTGGAGAACAAAACGATTTGAATGTACTTTTGATTAAAACTGAACGGGGGAGCTCAAAGATTGATTAATAATGAAATGAAGGCTTTGACTCAAGCTCTCCTTTTCGCTTCGGGTGAACCGCTTGAAATAGCACGTATAGCTGAAGCTTTGGAAACGGAAATCTCCGTTGCGTTAAAAGTACTTGAAGAACTTACGGCTGAATTGGAGTCGGAAAGCAGCGGCTTGAGTTTGCTTCGCTTGTACGACAGTTTTCAGATATGCACAAAAAGAGCCTATGCCGATAAAATCAGAGAAGTCCTTGAAATTAAAAGAAACACACCGCTTTCGGCGGCCGCATTTGAAGTTCTTGCGGTGGTTGCGTATAATCAACCGGTTACCAAATCATATGTTGAGCAGATAAGGGGAGTGGATTGTTCGGGAGTTATCTCCACCTTAACACAAAAAGGGCTGATTGAAGAAAAAGGCAGACTTGATTTGCCGGGGAGGCCTCTTCTTTACGGTACAACGCCTGAGTTTTTGCGTTGCTTTTGCCTTACATCATTAAGTGATTTGCCCGATTTACCTGAAAAAGACGAATTGAAAAAAGATACCGAAAATGATGAAGATACAGGTGTTCAATTATCATTTGGCAGTGAAGAGGAAAAAAATCAATCGGATATAGAGGGGTAAAGGCAGTGCCTGCACTTATAACTATTCTTTCAATAATAATCGGTTTTGTTTTATTACTTTCCATCAATGTAAGGTTTTACATAGTGTATTCACAACAACTTGCTTTAGATGTTGGCTGGCTTTTTTTAAGGTTTAAGCTGATTCCTAAGAAAGATAAGGGAAAGGATAAAGAAAAAAAAGAAGAAGATAAGAAGCCGAAGAAAGAAGAAAAGCCCAAGGAAAAAAAGAAGAGTTCAATTTTTCGCGATTATTATGAAAATCAGGGAGTAGTTGGAGTAACGGAGTTAATTCAGAATGCCGCCGCTTCTTTAAAAAAGCTTTCAGTATATTTTTTAAAGTCCATCAAGATTAAAAAACTGCATTTGAAAGTTAAAATCACCGGTGAAGATTCGGCAAAGACCGCTATCAATTACGGAAGGTTTTGTGCGGCGGTTTATCCTGCAATCGGTACAATCAATTCCGCAGTAAAAGTAAAAAATCAACAAATAACCGTCGCGCCTGACTATTTTTCCAATAACAACGAAACATATTTAGATGCAACAGTGTTGATTTCGCCTTTAATTCTTTTAACCGCCGTTTTTATTTTCGCTTTTGATTTTATATTCAATGTCCTGATAAAGTTCTTTAGAGGCAGTCAAAAGGCAAATAAACAGAATTCAAAAATTATTTAAAAGGAGATAGATGATATGAGTGAAAAGTCTGCAAGCGGAATACTGGGTACCGCAATTGAGAAGATCAGAAACTTGGTGGATGTAAGTACTATTGTAGGCGACCCGATTTTATTGGATGAACACCTTTCAGTTATTCCGNNAGGAGGTACGGACTTTCCTTCAAAAAGTGCCGACGGACTGTTCGGCGGCGGCGGCGGTGCCGGAATTACTATCAGTCCCGTAGCTTTTCTTATCGTTAAAGACGGTGAAGTATCTATTAAGCACATTACATCTTCCGATAATTCTGCTGAAAGAATAATCGGGATGGTTCCCGATGTGATTGATAAGGTATCCGACGTTGTAGGTATGTTCACAAAAGATAAGGCTGAACCCAAAGAACAGGATGCTGCGGAATAATCGTCTGAAACGCTTTAACAAAACAACTTACTGCAGCTGAGGTTAGTTTTTTGAAAGACAACGGAAATAAAGTAAGGATCCATAAATATATCTCCGACTGCGGCTATACTTCCCGACGCAAGGCGGAGGAGTTGGTGGCTCAAAAAAAAGTTACCATTAACGGCAGAACTGCAAAAGTCGGCGATAAAGTTTCCCCGGGAAAAGACCTTGTCAAAGTGGGTAACAATCTGATTAAAAACGCCGATAACTACCGCTATATTGTTTTACATAAACCGAGGGGCTATGTAACAACCATGAGCGATGAACTTGACAGGAAGTGCGTAGCCGAACTTGTAGCGGATGTTGAGGAACGGGTATATCCTGTAGGGAGGCTTGACAAGGATTCTGAAGGTTTGTTGCTGATGACAAACGACGGTGATTTTCATTACGCTGTTTCTCACCCGAAAAACAAGGTCATGAAAACTTACAGAGTGACTGTTAAACCGCCCGCAACGGAAGAACAGCTTGCTTCAATGATGGATGGTATAAAAATTGACGGCAGAGAAACGGCTCCTATTTCCGTAAAAGTTTTGCAGCACGACAAAAGACGTTCCGTACTTGAAGTTGTGCTTGCAGAAGGGCGAAACCGTCAGATAAGAAGAATGTGTGAAGAGCAAAATCTGGATGTTGCAAGGTTAAAAAGAACGGCTGAAGGCTCGGTAAAACTCGGGATGCTCAAGCAGGGGAAATGGCGTGACCTTACGGAAGAAGAACTAAAAATGATGATGAAAATCACCAATAATTCTTAATGTTAATTCTCTCCTTTTAAACCAATTTTCGGGGGTACTTTTATGATAAAAAGCATGACCGGGTACGGTCGGGCAAGCGGTGCATCGGAGTCATATAATGTTACCGTTGAGTTAAAAAGTGTTAACCACAGATTTTTTGAATTTACTGCAAAAGTTCCTCGCATATTCAGCTTTTTAGATGAAAAAATTAAAGCCTGCATAAACAGGCAAGCCCAACGCGGTAAGATTGAATGTCTGGTTCAAATTGAACCGTTTGAGATAGATGACACGACTGTAACTCTCAACAAGGCGGTTCTTGAAGGCTATCTCAGTATTTTTAAAGAACTTGAAAAAACTAAGGGGATTAAAAACGATTTAACCGCTTCCTCTTTAATTTGTGCTCAGGATATTTTTACTGTAAAGAAAAACGAAATTGATGAACAAGCGGTTACCGATATTGTTTTGGAAGTTGTTGAGAAAGCATTGGAAAGTTTTATTC
The DNA here is from genome assembly GCA_002329225.1 of Ruminococcaceae bacterium UBA1447. Taxonomy (GTDB): domain Bacteria; phylum Bacillota; class Clostridia; order Oscillospirales; family Acutalibacteraceae; genus UBA1447. Next base: position 7,520 of record DCTF01000159.1, on the reverse strand, counting down.
AGATGCGTCTGACGGAAGGGGAGAAGCTCCGGGACGATATTGCTCAGCGGATTAAAACTATATTCAGCGATCTGAAAATAATTGAAAGCGGTACATCTGAAATTGCAAATGAGTATTACGAAAAAATGCTTGCAAGACTGAATGAGTTGTTGTCCGGTGTTGATATTGATGAGCAGAGAGTCTTAACGGAAGCGGCAATTTTTGCAGATAAAACTGCTATTGATGAGGAAACTGTAAGACTGCGCAGTCATTTATCCCAGCTTGCCGATTTGCTTAATGAAAGCGAACCGATCGGCAGAAAAATGGACTTTTTAGTTCAGGAAATTAATCGGGAAGTAAACACCATCGGCTCAAAGTGTCAAAATATGGAAATTACAAAAGCGGTAATCGATATCAAGTCTGAGATAGAAAAAATCAGGGAGCAAATTCAAAATATAGAATAACTTAATGCAAATTCCCGATGGAGGTAAAAATGAGATTGATTAATATAGGGTTTGGGAATATGGTTAATGCTGACAGACTTGTCGCTATTGTAAGTCCTGAATCTGCACCGATAAAAAGAATAATTCAAGATTCCAAGGAAAAGGGAACATTAATAGATGCTACCCACGGCAGGAGAACGAGAGCGGTTATTATTACGGACAGCGATCACATTATTTTGACCTACCTCCAGAGCGAAACGGTGGCTAATCGTCTGAATGAAGAGCAAGACGAAGATTATGATTCCGAGGAGGACAACGACATTGAATAAAGTTGGACTTTTGGTTGTTCTCTCAGGCCCGTCGGGCTCCGGCAAGGACACCATTCTTAGTGAACTTGCGCACAAGGGGCAAAATATAAAAGTATCAACCTCACTCACTACAAGAAAAGCCAGAGAGTGGGAAATAGACGGCGAGCACTACTATTTTGTGGATAAAGACTACTTTCAAAAGAAGATTGAAGAAGGCCAAATTCTTGAATATGCCGTTTACGGTAATAATTATTACGGAACTCCTAAAGGTCCCGTGGATGCATGGCTTGAGCAGGGTGAAACGGTAATCCTTAAAATTGAAGTAAACGGAGCTGAAAAAATCAGAAGCTTTTACCCTGATTGTGTGAGCATATTTTTAATGCCGCCTTCGTTAAAAGAGTTAGAAGAACGTTTGCGTAAACGGGAAACCGAAGACGAGGACGAGATACAAAGGAGGCTTTTAATAGCCGCAGAAGAAATAAGGCGTTCAGTAGAATATGATTATTATATTGTCAACGATGCGGTTGAATGTGCTGCAGAGGATATATATGCAATCATTCGGGCCGAAAGACATAAAACTCAAAGAATGAAATATGTTATAAGTGAGGTAATAAACAATGCTTAATCCTGATTTGAGAAAGATACTCAAAAACCATTTGAGCCGGTACTCATTGGTCACCGCAACTGCTAAAAGAGCAAGAGCCATTGCCGATGAATTGGAGGAAAAAAAGATTGTTACTACGGAAAAGCCCGTAAGCTTGGCAGTTGAAGAGATTCTTCGGGGAGACTATGTAATAGTAGAACCGGAAGAAATCAGAAACATTTAGTTTTAACCTGAGAGGGTGTAATGGGTAACAAAAAGGCGAAGGTTGCCGTAGAAAACACCGTATACGAATTTGATAAAGATTTTGACTACCTGATACCCGATGCACTCATAAATCTTGCGATGCCCGGTTGCCGGGTTGTGGTGCCTTTCGGAAGAGGTAATGTCAAAAGAATTGGCATAAANNTTGAAGCGGTGCTTGATGAGGCACCGCTTCTTACCCATGAGCAATTGGAACTCGTCTATTGGCTTAAAGACCGCACTTTTTGTACATTGTTTGAAGCTGCAAAGGCAATGCTGCCTACAGGGCTAAATTACAAAAAAGTACAGTATTTCAGCGTTAGTAATACTGTTACTGAAGATATTATCACGGATTTAGAAGAAGATGAGTTAAAGGTTTATGAACATCTGAAAGATAATATAGGCTTTCAAGAAAAAGAAAGCATTTTAAGCAGATTGGATTTGCGCGGCAACGCTCAGCTTTTGGATGAAATGGCCCGAAAAGGTGTTCTTTCAACCCGAAATGAAGCTGAAAAAAAAGTCGGGGATCTTACTAGGAAAATGGCAAAACTGTCTGACAGTTTTGATGAAGAATCATTTTCAACTGTGAAAATTACTTCCAAACAGCAGGTAATAGTTAATCTGTTAAAAGATGTAGGCTGTGCCGCTGTAAAAGAAATTACTTACTTCACGGGTTATACGGAAGCGGTAATAAAAGCGTTGGAACGCAAGGGGATTGTTGAGATTTATCAAGAAAAGGTGTTTCGTTCTCCTTTAAAGAATACGGAGGCCGATTGTAAAAGCAATTATATGTTGTCACAGCAACAGCAAACGGCTCTTGACGGATTATTGGAAAAGTACCATGCAGGTAAATATAGTGTTTCTCTATTATACGGAGTGACAGGCAGCGGCAAAACAATAGTTTACCAACAATTAATAGAAAAAGCTGTAAATGAAAATAAAGGCGTCATATTAATGGTGCCGGAAATAGCGTTAACTCCGCAAACGGTCTCCATATTCAACAGGCTCTATGGCAAAAAAGTTGCTTTATTTCACAGCGCCTTATCCATCGGCGAAAGGGCGGACGAGTGGGAAAGAGTTAAAAACGGTGAAGCGATTATCGTAATAGGTACAAGGTCGGCGGTTTTTGCCCCCTTGGACAATATCGGACTAATTATTATCGATGAAGAACAGGAACAGGCATACAAGTCAGAAAAGTCGCCAAGATATAATGCAAGGGATGTCGCAAAATTCAGGTGCTACAAGCATAATGCTCTTTTACTCTTGACATCGGCCACTCCGAGTGTTGAAACATTTGCTGCTGCAAAAGAAGGCAAGTATTCACTATTTGAATTGAGCGAAAGATTCGGTAATGCAATTCTGCCGGAAGTTATTATCGTAGATATGAAAAATGAGGTTTACATGGGAAATAATTCTGAAATAAGCGAAAAGCTTAGTCAGGAACTTATTAATAATTTTCAAGATAAAAAACAAACTATACTTTTAATCAACCGGCGGGGCTATAACACTTTTATAGCATGCAGCAGCTGCGGTCATGTTCTTACATGCCCCTATTGCAGTATATCTTTAAGATATCACAGCAATAACGGCCGTTTAATGTGCCACTATTGCGGGTTTTCAAAACCTAAAACGGAAGAATGCCCGGAGTGTAACAAAGAAAGTTTGAGATACTCCGGTTTTGGGACTCAAAAAATTGAAGACGTTGTTTCCAACCTTATTCCTCAAGCGAAAATACTCAGGATGGATACTGATACAACTTCATCACGCTTCTCCCATGAACGAAAGTTCAATGAGTTCAGGCAGGGAAAATATGATATAATGATAGGTACGCAGATGGTTGCAAAAGGCCTTGACTTTGAAAATGTTACTCTTGTGGGTGTTGTATCGGTTGACCAACAATTGTACAATGATGATTATCGGAGTATGGAATCCACCTTTGCGCTTTTAACACAGGTAGTAGGCCGCTCGGGAAGGGGAAATTTTAAAGGGAAAGCCGTCATTCAGACCATGACTCCGGAAAATGATGTTATCAGACTGGCATCGGAGCAAGATTATCTAGCTTTCTTTAAAACTGAAATTCAAATCAGAAAGTTGTTGGTCTATCCTCCTTATTGTGATATTTGTGTTTTCGGTTTTTCCGGTGAGGATGAAACTAAAGTAAGTTACTGTGCGGAGCAGACTTTGATTGCTATACAAAGTCTTACCAACAGGCCGTCAAACCCGCATAAGATGATTGTTTTAGGGCCTGTTCCGGCAAGAGTGTTTAAGACGGACAACCAATACAGGTATCGACTGATTGTCAAATGCCGTAATTCTCTTGAATTTCGTAATTTTGTACGTGAAATTCTTGACGAAACCTCTAAAACCCTTAAAGACAATAAAGTATTTATTTCGGTTGATATTAATCCTTATAATATAATTTAAATAACTTCTTTATTCGGGAGGAACATATATTGGCGTACAGAAACATTGTTAAGATTGGGGATCCGGTCTTAAGTAAAAAAAGCAGAAAGGTGGATAAGTTTGACGACAGGCTTGGCATTTTGCTGGACGATATGGCGGAAACCATGTATCAAGCGCAGGGGGCCGGGCTTTCGGCGGTTCAGGTGGGTATTTTAAAAAGAGCGTGTGTCGTTGATGTAGGTGACGGACTGTTGGAACTTATTAATCCTGAAGTAATTGATGCACAGGGTGAGCAGTTTGAACAGGAAGGCTGCCTTTCAATTCCCGGTGAATGCGGTGTAACAATGAGGCCCGCAGTTGTAAAAGTGAAAGCACAAACTCGAACCGGAAAATGGGTTATTTATAAAGCGGAGGGCTTAAAAGCTCGCTGCTTCTGCCATGAAATCGACCATATGGACGGAATACTCTTCACCGAACGGATTACAGAAACTCCGGAAGCAGCCGAAGAAGCAGGTGGGTAAGTTATGAATACGGTATTTATGGGGACGCCGGAGTTTTCCGTGCCTTCCCTTGAAAGATTGGCTTCCGACGGCCATTCAATATCGGCTGTTTTTACACAGACTGACAAGCCCAAGGGAAGAGGAAATAGAGTAACAGCCTCTCCGGTAAAAGTTTTTGCCTCGGAACGTGGATATAAAATTTTTCAGCCGGTTTCATTAAAAGATAATGAAGTTGTTTCTCAAATCAAGGCTTTGGAACCTGAAATAATTGTTGTAGTTGCTTACGGTAAGATATTACCTGAAGAAGTTTTAGAAATTCCGAAATATGGCTGTATAAACATTCACGCATCACTTTTACCCCGTTACAGGGGGGCGGCTCCGATTCAATGGGCTCTTATTAACGGTGACGAAGAAACCGGCATAACGTCCATGCTGATGGATGCCGGACTTGACACGGGAGATATGTTGCTTACTGAAGAAGTAAAAATACAAAGTGATGATACAGCCGGCACTTTATTTGAGCGCTTGTCAAAGGTTGGTGCGGAGGTTTTATCCGATACAATTCAGGGTCTAAAGGATAATTCTATTATACCCGTAAAACAGGATGATTCTAAGGCTACTTATGCGCCGATGTTGCGAAAGTCCATGTGCGCCGTTGATTGGACGGAATCTGCCTGCAGGATAAATAATTTAATCAGAGGGCTTACGCCGTTTTTAAGTGCTTCAACAAACTATGAGGGCAAAAATGTTAAACTTATTAAAGCGAAAGTTATAGAAGGTGCAGCAGGGGATTCGGGGCGAATACTTGACAGCAATAATCGGCTTCTTGTTGCCTGCGGTGGCGGCGGTGCACTTGAAATAGAAATATTGCAAATCGAGGGCAAGAAGGTGTTAAATGTTTCAGATTTTCTTAGAGGCAACCCATTGGAAGTCGGCAGCTATTTTATTTGAGGGGAAAGGTGTTAATTATGCCATTTTTTTACACTTATGACATTTATTATTTTATTCTCGTAATTCCTGCCTTTATTTTATCACTTGCGGTGCAGATATATTTAAAAACCGTTTATAGGAAGATGTCCTCTGTCGGCTCTTCTACCGGTATAACCGGTGCACAGGCGGCGGCTAATGTTTTATCTCATCACGGGTTGAGTGTGGAGGCAATTGAGCCGGTTAGAGGTACTTTGAGCGACCATTATGACCCCAGAACAAAAGTAATCAGACTTTCCCGTGATGTATATTACGGCACTTCAATAGCCGCAATAGGGATTGCCTGCCATGAAGCCGGTCATGCTGTTCAATACGGTGAACAATATTTCCCTATTAAGTTTAGAAATTCAGTTTTACCCCTAACAAGAATAGGCTCCACTCTCGGGATACCTTTGGCTATATTCGGGCTTATTATCGAGGCAACGCCGCTTGTTTATTTCGGTCTTATTCTTTATGCGTTTGTAGCGCTTTTTCAATTCGCCACATTACCCGTGGAATTAAATGCCAGCAAGCGCGCAATGGAAACGATTGATGCAACCGGTATGTTGGTCGGAGTTGAAAAAGACGGGGCAAAAAAAGTTCTTACGGCTGCCGCTTTAACTTATGTTGCGGCACTTGCGGTTTCCGTAGCTAATCTGTTGAGATTGCTTTTAAGGTTCAGGTCGAGAGACTGATTGCCATGAAAGACGCGAGACAGATCGCTTATGAAGCTCTTTTGAGGTTTGAGCGTGACAAGGCGTATTCAAATATGCTTGTCGATTCAGCTCTTGATGCTGAAAAGCCGAATGAAACCGAGTCCTCCTTTNNTTGCCACCTTTTTGATATACACGACGTTAGAGAATCTTTTGACATTAGACTATAATATTTCCCTTTACTTAAGGCAGGATGTCGGTAAGCTCCGAAGTGAAATTCTTTCGGCCCTGAGGCTCGGCGCCTGCCAAATACTGTTCTCCGATAAGGTTCCTCTTTCCGCCGCTGTTAATGAAAGTGTAAAAATTATTAAAAAGACAAAGGCGGCATATGCTTCCGGTTTTGTCAATGCGGTATTAAGGAATATCTCAAAAAACGGATTGCGGTTACCTGACCCGAAAGAAGATGAACTTCAATATTTGAGTATAAAATTTTCCGTCCCCGTATGGCTTATAAAACTTTGGCAGAATTCTTACGGAATAGAAAAAACCAATGAAATTATCGGTACTCTTAAGAAAAGGCCGCCCCTTTATTTGCGTGTTAACAAACTGAAAAACTCAGCGGAAAGCTTGGTAACAAAACTATGCAATTCGGGGATAGAGGCTGAAGTTTGCACAGGCGTTGAATATGCGGTTGCAGTAAACAATGCCGGAAAACTTTGGAAGTCAAATGAGTATCTTGAAGGCCTGTTTTATGTGCAGGATTTATCTTCTCAGATTTTTTGTGACTCGCTAAATATTAAAGCCGGGCAAGCGGTGCTTGATTTGTGTGCCGCTCCCGGCGGAAAAACTTTTACCGTAGCCCAACAGACGGGTTTAGGCGGCATTGTAAAGGCCTATGATATCCACGCCAACAGAGTAGCTTTGATTAAGGAAGGGGCAAAACGTCTCGGTTTTAGTAATGTTGACGCATTGGTTGGAGACGCAAGTGTTTTTAATCCGGATATCGGATGGGCGGATATGGTAATATGCGATGTTCCCTGTTCGGGTTTCGGTGTCCTTAGAAGAAAGCCGGAGGTCAGATATAAAACCGCCGATTCTGTTGACAATTTGCCTGAATTGCAGTATCGTATTTTAGTGAATGCTTCTAACTATGTAAGCGATTCGGGCCTTTTAGTTTACTCTACCTGCACATTAAATCCGCAGGAAAATGAGGAGGTCTGCACAAGATTCTTAAAGGAAAATCCGCTTTTTTCCGAACAAGTAATTGATTCATTTGATAACGGATTCGGACGAACTATCTTTCCTCAGGATTATGACTCTGACGGTTTCTTTTATTTTTTGTTTCGAAAGGCAAAAGCAATTGGAAGCATTTGATATCAAATCAAAAACAATTGAAGAAGTTGAGGAGCTTTTAAAATTCTCCA
>DCTF01000037.1 GCA_002329225.1 Ruminococcaceae bacterium UBA1447 | reverse complement strand
GACATAGGCAAAAACCTTGTTAAACTCATGATGGAGGGCAGGGGACTCACCGTTGTGGATTTAGGCATAGATGTTCCGGCGGAAACTTTTGTTACGGCCGCCATTGAAAACGATTCGGATGTCATTTGCTGCTCGGCGCTTTTAACAACCACCATGAATGAGATGAAGACAGTGGTTGAAAAGAGTGAAGAATTTAACATCAGGGATAAAGTTAAGATTATTATAGGCGGCGCACCCGTTACTCAGAGTTTCTGCGACTCGATCGGTGCCGACAGTTATACGGAAGATGCCGCTACCGCCGCCGATGTCGCCTTGGAGTACTGCTCGGTTTAAAAACAGGACTTTCAAAATCAAAGCGTGTTGCCCGAAGCAGACTTCGATTCTGTCAACAAAATAATATTCTTAATAAAAAAACATCCGCCCTCGATTATAAGAGCGGATGTTTCAATTTATTCAAATTTAAATCCCGTATTATGCCGTCAAGTCATTCTTTCACTTGAGTACTCAACAGTTATCTTCTTTTTAAAGAGCTTGTAGTCATATTTGGGCAACCATTGGTCACCCTCTTTTACCGTGTCTTTAAAATCTTCTTTCGTCTTCGCTACATTGATTTTTGTAACGCCGCGCAGTTCGCCGTCCTGTTTATAAACGGTGTCCCAAAACGCATGGTGGCCGATGGAAGTAACGCTTTCGGGAATGTAAACATACGTTAAATTCTGGCATTGTGTAAATGCGTCGGAACCGATCTCCACAAGCCCCTCCGGAAGGGATTTATAAACCTCTCCAAGTGCTTCCTCTCCTGTAAAACGCGGGTCTGTCACTTCGTTTTCACACTTGTATGAGTAAATCTCCGCCAGGCAGGGAATCTTGTAAAAACCGAGTGTTTCAATTTTTTTAACGCCCTCCGGGATATAAACCGTTGTCATATTTGAGTAGTTAAAGCAAAGCTCGCCGACCACGGTTACACTCGAGGGAATAACGTATGTTAAAACATCCTTTTTGTACTGCTCATAGTTTTCATTGTCCGCTTCCATTTCAATTCGGAAGCCGTTATCGTCAAATTCCGCCCAACCGTATTTCTCAGCCAAATAGGTGTCGTGGTCACAGGGCCAGCAAATTATTCTTGTTTTGTCCTTGTTGTAGAGTACGCCGTCAACGGAGCAGTAGTTCGGGTTGTTTTCGCTGACTCTTATTTCCCTCAACGCCCAGCATGAGTAGAAGGCTTTGGGGTCAATAAACTCCACGGTTTCAGCGATGTTAACGACCTGTATCTTTTCATCGCAGTTCAGTGCAAATTTGAATACACTTGTAACCGCCTTTTCTTTTTCCTTAATAATACGGTAGTTCGTTTTCGGGTCCGGGTTACCGTCCTCGTATTCTACGGTTGAAACAAAATCAATATCCAGTTCCGTAATAAAGCCGATGTTTGAAAACTTTGAAAGCTCATAACCGATTTCGGTTTTTTTGTACTCGAAAATGTCCTTTTCAATTGTACGAACGGAAAAGTATATTGAAATCAGAACCGCAGTAACAATAGTTAAAGTGAAAACAATCTTTTTGAGGGTGAAAGCTTTATACGGCTTGCCGATATGCGGGGCTGCAAGACCTTCAACTTGGTAAGTCCAGATTTCATCCTCGGGAATTTCCAGATTAACATCATGTTGAAAATCTACGATTTCCCTTTTCTTTTCTTTTTTACTCACAACAGTACCCCCTAACCTTTATATCCGCCGGAAACGGTAAGACCTTCTTCTTGCGCCTGCTTTTCAGTTACTTCGGCCCTTCTTTTGAGAACCTCCATAACCATATTCTGTTTTTTGCTGTCATAATCCCAAAACAGATACGGGATTGTCATAAGGAAGAAGCCTATTGCATCAATAACCAACGGAATAATTATGATGTATATTCTTGAGTCGTCAATAAAAAGCACGTCCCAGTTTGAGTTGAAGCCGTACTTCAGGAGCATAAGCGGAATGATAAGGCTGATGAAGGATGTAATCGGTCCGGTAAACCAGCCGAAAACCCCTGTGAAGCTTTCAAGCCGCTCACCGGAAAGGTACATTTGGTAGTCGCCGATACGAACAGCCATATCGTTTGATGCGGTAGCAGGTACGGTTCTTATCGTTTCCATTATGAAAAGGATTATAAAGCAGATTGTACCGCCAAGTGCAACGTTGTTACGGAAGAACCACATTGTTGCGGCAAGAAGTAAAGTGCCTATGCCTCTTGTAAGCTGATAGAAAATCATAATCTGCTTATAGGAGAATCTTTTCAGAAAGTACGGTGCACACAGGTCGGGCGGAGTGCCTGCAAGTGCAATTATAGTAACAAGCAGTGAGTAGGGCAGGCCGCTTAAACGGAAGGTGTATAAGTACAGGATAGTAGCAAAGGGCAACATGCCGTTTCCCAGAGAATCTATAAGTCCTACGACCGTGTTAATCCTGTGATATTTGTTGCGAAGAACTCCGAACATTCCGTCCCAGAATTTAATCTGCGCTTTTTGCTCAACGGGCGGCTGCGGAATTCTCTCTTTAATTCTACTTGCAAAGATCATTGTAAGTGTAGCAAATGATATAAATGTTATGGGAACGACGTAGCGGTACAAATTGATGTCAGCCCACTTGTAGCGAAGAGCGCCGATTATTGCGGGTAAAATTATTACCGTTATCGATTGAATTACATGGGAAATCTTAACCGGATACGTGCGGATCAGAATTCTTTCCCGTAAATTGGGGCTGATTGTATTTGTGCAAGCTTCCACACTGTTGCCGAAACCGAAAATATTGTATATCCCGAAAAGAAGATTTGCTACCCACACACGGGTGGCAACATCCGGAATGTTGTAAACAGGTAGCCAACCGACAAGTATGACCATTATGCATTTCGGAATAAAATCGCAGTAAAGCGAAAATTTATAGCGGCCGTACTTTGGGAGCAGTTTTTTACGCCAGAAAATGCTTCTTGCCCCACCCCAACCGGTAGTTAAAAAGGCCGTGCCGAAGGTTTTGAAGCAGGCCGTTGCGTTCATTCCCTCAAAGGAATTAAGTTTGGTAATGAATGCCCCCGTTTGATTAAACAGTTTGGAAAAGTCGAAAATAATGGAAGAAATTCCGAAAATAATCATCAGCCCGTAGGCTAAATAAAACTTTTTCTCAGTCTTCTTGGGTAAAAAGCCTAAATTGTCATTGACCAGCCATGCCATAAGGGAGGAGGTGTACCCCAAAGGTAAATTCAGAATCCCTATGACGGAGAAAGTTAAATAGGGCAGCTTGTAGTGGTACATAATAAGATAGCAAGCCGCACCGAAGCCGATGTAATAGAGCGTCTTTGCGGCAGTGTAGTTGCTGCCTACTGCAAGAAAAATATCCTTGTACTCTTTGTAGGGAACATATTTCCCTTCTGCGGGGGTGTGCCAGTGGGTTTTGATTTCATTAAAAAGCCATTTGATTTTACCGGTTTTCTTCCCCAAAAAATCCTCTCCTCAAAAGTTTTTATTTAACGATTTCCGCACCCTAATAAGGGAAAAGCGAGTAGTTCACCTTGAATATTAAATGCCGGATTTCAAACGGATTTGCAGTTGAGCAATCATAACATAAATTTATAAGAAATATCAATACAATTTGTGCCATAAAACGCTTTCTTTTCTTATTTACTAACCTTTATATCCGCCGGAAACGGTAAGACCTTCTTCTTGCGCCTGCTTTTCAGTTACTTCGGCCCTTCTCTTAAGAACCTCCATAACCATATTCTGCTTTTTACTGTCATAATCCCAAAACAGGTACGGGATTGTCATAAGGAAGAAGCCTATTGCATCAATAATCAGCGGAATAATTATGATATTTCTTCTTGAATCATCGACAAAAAGTACGTCCCAATTTGAGTTGAAGCCGTACTTCAGGNNCCCAGCCGAAAACTCCTGAAAAGTTTTCAAGCCGCTCGCCCGAGAGATACATTTGATAATCGCCGATACGAACATTCATATCGTGCGCTGCGGTAGTGGGTACGGTTTTTGTCATTTCCATTAAGAAAAGTGTTATAACGCAGATAATACCGCCAAGTGTTACGTTTTCGGCGCAGTACCACATTGCGCCGGCAAGAACCAAGTTGCCTATGGCTCTTGTAAGCTGATAGAAAACCATAATCTGCTTATAGGTGAACCTCTTAAGAAAGTACGGCGCGCACAGGTCGGGGGGAGTACCTGCAAACGAGATGAAAATAACAAGCAGTGAGTAGGGCAGGCCGCTTAAGCGGAAGGTATATAAATACAGTATTGTAACAAAGGGCAGCATGCCGTTTCCAAGAGCATCAATCAGGCCTACAATTGTGTTAATTCTAAGATATTTGTTGCGAAGAACTCCGAACATGCCGTCCCAGAATTTAATCTGTGCTTTTTGCTCAACGGGCGGCTGCGGAATCCTCTCCTTAATTCTGCCGGCAAAGATCATTGTAATTGCCGCAAAAAAGATAAATGTTCCCGGAATAATGTAGCGGTACATATTTATATCCGCCCACTTGTAGCGAAGAGCGCCGATTGCCGCAGGTAAAATAATCGAAACTATTGAGTGCATAAAGTGGGAAAGTTTGACGGGATACGTGCGGACAAGAATCCTTTCCTGCAAATTGGGGCTGATGGTTTTTGTGCAGATTTCCAAATTGTTGGCAAAACCGAAAACATTGTATGTTGCAAAAAGAAGGTTTGCTACCCACACACGGGTGGCAACATCGGGAATATTGTAAACGGGTAGCCAACCGATAAGTACAACCATTACGCACTTGGGAACAACATCACAGTAAAGTGAATACTTATAGCGGCCGTACTTGGGAAGCAGCTTCTTGCGCCAGAAGATGTTTCTTGCACCCACCCAACCGGAAAATAAAAAGTGAGTGCCGAAGGTTTTAAAGCATGCCGTTGCGTTCATCCCCTCAAAGGAATTGAGCTTGGTAATAAACGCCCCCGTTTGATTAAACAGTTTGGAAAAGTCAAAGATGATAGAGGCAATGCCGAATATCATCATCAGCCCGTAGACCAGGTAAAACTTTTTCTCCGTCTTCTTAGGTAAAAACCCCAGGTTGTCGCTGACTACCCACCACATAAGGGCAGTTATGTAGCCCAAAGGCATATTTAAAATCCCTATGACGGAAAAAGTTAAATAGGGCAGTTTATAGTGGTGCATAATAAGGTAGCAAGCCGCACCGAAGCTGATGTATTCAAGCACCTTTGAGGCGGTGTAGTTGCTGCCTACTGCAAGCCAAACATCTTTGTACTCTTTGTAAGGAACATATTTTCCTTCGGCGGGGGTATTCCAATGGGTTTTGATTTCATTAAAAAGCNNCCATTTGATTTTACCGGTTTTATTTCCCATTAAATCCTCTCCTGAAAAGTTTTTATGTTTTCCGCACTTTCAAATCTGCTGAATACAATAAAGGCTCAAATTTAAAAGGATTAGCGTTTTCGGTAATTCTGCCGCATTGTTTCAAATATAACAACTCAAAAGCCGTCTTCAACCGTGAAGGCGGCAAATTCACTTTATCAACAGCCTAAATCAAATATACGCCGGAATCGAGAACCGCATATTCCTTCTGCTCGATTCTAAGGTATTTGTATAAAGGCTCATCGAACTCTCTATAATCCTTTACGGAATAGTCCGAAAGGCTTATTTCTCTTATCTTGCGGTTGCCCCTATTGCAGACAAAAAGTTTGTCTTGCGTTTTTGTCAGATGTATCGGTTGGTCAAAGGCCTTTGACTTGCCCCCGCCAATGCGCAGTAAAACGCTTTTTTCCCTCGGTGAATAGAGAATAACGGCATTTTTTTCCGGTACCAGGCACCAAATATGTTTATCGTCGGCTGCCGGGGAACAGACGGGACTCCCTTGGTAGCTCAAATCCGTCTGATAAATCGAAACGCCATCGGCGGAAAAAACATTGAGAACCCCCGTATCAAAAAGCACGGCAACGTCTCTGTTGTTAAAAAAAGAAGTTTCGCAGGAAATATAGTCGCCCACCTTGGAGGCTATGATTTCATAAGCTTCGCCGAACTTGGTCATAAGATAAGCGCTCTTTTTTACCGCCTTTGAAACAAGTATGTCCTGATCGAAAAGGTGGAGTGTGGCAATGGCGTTACCCATTCTATCCGTTTCAGTCTTTAAATATATAAACCCCTTCTTGTGGGGTACAATATCAAGCGGCCGAAAATTCAGCACTTGCCTCAATATTATCACTCCATTAAAAAATGTACCCCGCCAAGCCGGATACGACTGATAAGAACCTGCAATAGCAGGTGGGTGCCGCCCAATGGTTTCATGCTCCCTACGTCCGGCAAGCCGGGAGGTCTGCAGTCCGACACCGGAGACTTGGCTCCCATTTATAAAAGTGTTGGATCATTATGAGCCGTATTTATCGCACAAGGCAGGGGACATCAATTTAGTTTAAGAATTATTCGTTTTCTTCGTCGTTGTCTTCGTCATCTTCAAGAATATCATACAAGTCGGTAAGCCGTTCTTCAAAAATCTGACCGATCTCGTTGAATTCGTCTTCGTCTTCAATGGGGGTAAGGTAGGTTTCCCCGTTCTCTTCTTCAACTTTCAGGATAATAAGTTCCCAAGGTTCGTTAAAAAAGTCTTCCGCTTCGTTGGCAAGGGGAATCATGGCGACATATCTGCCGTCATCCGTTTCAATCCTGTCCAGTTCTTCGAACATGTACTCTTTGCCGTCTTCATCTTCAACGCTGATAATATTAGGTTGATAATCATCTTGCATAATAATCACCGCTTCTTCTTTGTGGTTCTATTTTAACGGTAAAGTATTTAATAGTCAAGAGTCGGCGGGAACTCAAATATAATTGAGTGCTTTGTTAATAATAACAACAAAAAATATAAATTTTTCAAAATTACTATTGACAATGCATACCAAACAGGCTATAATTTAGGCGAACGGAAGAGAAAGAGAATGGTCAGAGTAAATTCTCGGAAAGTTCCGGGTGATGTCCTAAGAGGCATCAAAAGAAAGGAAAAGGAGGCGGTACCCTTGGACAAAGAAGTAGTTTCTCTGGTTTTCGAAGCCCGCCGAATGAACTTGTAAACAGATGATGACGGCAAGTGTGCCGGGAACTAAAGGTAATATAACCGCCTTTGTCGGGCAACCGGTCTCAACATACCTATGTATGAAGAATAACAAGAAGTTCGGCGGGTAGAGAAAAAATAAAATTGAATATCAATTTACNNATTTGACTTTTTCCGTCTGTTATAATCTGGTCAGTAAAATGTGCAGTCATTTTCAGGGGGAAAAGATGGAAGCTTTTGAAGATATCCGAAAAAAGGTTGAAGAACTGCGGGCGCGGATAAACTATTATGCCGACCTTTATTATAACGCCGATTCTCCGGAAATATCCGACTTTGAATATGACAGTCTAATGAGGCAGCTCATTGATTTGGAGAATGAGTACCCTCAACTCATAACTGCCGACTCGCCCACGCAGAAAGTCGGCGGCGTTTCTGACAGACAGTTCAGCCCGGTTGAGCACAGGGTTCCTATGGAGAGCCTTCAGGACGCCTTTAATATTGAAGAAGTTTTGGCCTTTGATACCCGTGTCCGTCAGTCGGCTCCCGCTGCAACCTATGTGGTGGAACCCAAGATTGACGGACTTTCCGTTTCCCTTGAGTACCAAAACGGCGTTTTCTTCAGGGGCTCCACACGGGGCGACGGTCAAATAGGCGAGGACGTTACCGCCAACCTCAGAACCGTTAAAAATATACCTTCAAAGCTGACGCAGGCTATCCCGTATTTGGAAGTCAGGGGTGAGGTGTTCCTTTCAGGTAAGCGCTTTGAAGAGATTGTGGAACAACAGGAACTTAACGGCGAAAAACCCTTTAAAAATCCTCGGAATGCCGCCGCCGGTTCCCTGCGCCAAAAAAATCCCGCCGTTACCGCAAGCAGAGGGCTGGACATTTTTGTCTTCAACATACAGCAAATACAGGGGATTGAACCTGAGGGGCATAAGGAATCTCTAGACTATCTTAAAAGTCTCGGCTTTAACACCATTCCCTTTTACAATCAATTTGCAGATATTGACGGTGTTGTCGGAGAGATTAACAGGATAGGTGAAATAAGGGGCACTCTGCCATTTGATATAGACGGCGCAGTAATAAAGGTCAACGAATTGGCTTTGCGCCCTATTTTAGGCAGAACTTCAAAATTCCCCAGATGGGCGCTGGCATTTAAATACCCGCCGGAAGAAAAAGAAACGGACTTGATTGACATTGAGGTGAGTGTGGGGCGGACTGGGGTACTGACCCCCACCGCCGTTCTGAAACCCGTTTTTCTTGCCGGTTCCACGGTCAGCCGCGCCATACTCCATAATCAGGATTTTATAACCGAAAAAGATATAAGGATAGGGGACAGGGTAATTGTCCGCAAGGCGGGGGACATTATTCCGGAAGTTGTTCGGGTTGTTGCCCATGCCGAAAACTCCGTTGCGTACCTTCTGCCTGAAAATTGCCCCTCCTGCGGCGCCGAAGTTTTTCGTGACCCGGAAGCGGCGGCGGTGCGTTGCGAAAACCCCGATTGCCCCGTACAAATGCTGCGCCATCTGATTCACTTCTGTTCAAAAGACGCAATGGATATTGAGGGCTTGGGCGAAAGTATTTTGGAGCGTTTTGTCAATGAAGGTCTGCTCAAAAGCGTCAGCGATATATACAGGCTCAAAGAAGATGACTTAATTTATCTTGAAGGTTTCGGCAAAAAGTCGGTGGAAAATCTGTTGGGAGCCATTGAAAATTCTAAAGACAACGATTTGTCCCGGCTCATTTTTGCCTTGGGCATCCGTCATATCGGCCAGAATGCGGCTAAGCTGCTTGCCGAGCGCTTCCTTACCATGGAGGCCATTGAGAGCGCCGGCTTTGATGTGTTATCCGCTATTGAGGGCTTCGGTCAGGTGATGGCGCAAAGCGTTTTGGACTTTTTTGCCATACCTCAAACCCACGCCCTGATTGATGAGTTCAGGGCTTTGGGGCTGAATATGAAATCGAAAAAAGAGATTAAGGATGACCGCTTTTCCGGCAAGGTATTTGTCCTCACAGGCGCATTGGAAAACTTTTCACGTCAAGAGGCGGCCGCAATTATCGAAAGTTTTAACGGCAAAGTATCTTCTTCCGTTTCCAAAAAAACCGACTATGTTTTGGCAGGGGAGGATGCCGGCAGCAAACTGCAAAAAGCGGAAGCACTCGGAGTTGAGGTCATAAGCGAGGCCGAGTTTTTAAGTTGGATTGAATAAGCTTTTATACAAAAACGCTTTTTATACCGTTAGTATTTCATGTTAAAAAGATTAATCTTTATTAGTGCGTCAACATAACCGCCTTTTGCTTGCATTTGTGCTGTTATGGTATTAAAATCAAACAAACAATAATAATCGGGGAGGAAATCTGAATGGGAAAATATTTAATCATCAATGCTGACGACTTCGGTATGTGCCGTGCGGCCAATCTTGCCACCTTTGATTTGCTCAAAAAGGGCGGCATAACTTCCGCCACAATAATGACGCCCTGCGGCTGGGCGCCGGAAGCTTGCGCTTTTGCAAAAGAAAATCCGCAATTCGCCATAGGCGTACACCTGACCCTTACCAGCGAATGGCAAAGGTATCGCTGGAGTCCGGTAGCATCTTCAAACACGGACAGCCTGAGGGACGAAAACGGCTACCTGTACTATGAAAGCATCACGGTTGAAGAAAATGCCGATATTGACGAACTCGAGGGCGAAATCCGTGCCCAAATCGAGCGGGCAAAAAAACTCGGCCTTACTCCCTCCCATTTGGATAATCATATGGGTTCCGTCTACGGCATAGAAACCGGCCGTTTTGAATTTTTGCAGTTGGTTTTTGACATTGCTTCCGAGTACGGTCTGCCCTTCCGTTTTCCGTCAAGATACACGCCTGAGCAAATTGCACNNGTTTCGGGCCTAAAATAGACGAAAGTCTGATTCAAATGCTGTTCTCAAAATTCAGGGACTATGCGGATCATAAGGGAGTAGCCATTCCCGATTACCTTATAGCACATGAGTGGGACGGCCCCCAGAGCGACAGTTACGAAAACTTCAGGGAGTATATGTTCGAGCATTTTAAAACCTTCCCCGACGGCGTGTCGGAAACTTTTATCCACCCCTCCCTTGAATCCGATGAGCTTAAGGGTACTTCCGGTGTTTGGTACCGCCGAGTTTGGGAACACAGACTATTTGCCGACCCCGCCACAAAAGAGTATCTTGAAGGCTTGGGCTTTAAGTACATAAACTACAGGGACCTTGCCGCAATGAGGGCAAAATAAATTTTATTTTTCAGCTAACCCCGGCTGCAACAATAATTTAAGAATAGGGACGGTCTTTATGAAAACGGAACTTTACAGATACCGCATAAGGCCGGGAGTTTTGCTCACCGGTAAAGAAACCGAGGTAAGAATTGACCCTCTGGACAGGGAATACGAGTTTAATCAGGCAAAAGAATACCGTGTTGCGGTCTGGGGATTAAGCCGTATTACCCATGGAGACTATGCTACAAAAAACAACATCCACGCCGGGCAGGTTAAAAACGGCTCTCTCATTTTTTCCCACTTCTTCGACAGGGAAGAGGAATGTTATATCAGGGTCTATGAGGGGGATAATAAAAAGCATTTTTTACAGCTTTCCGTTTATGCCCTTGAAGAGGACTTGTATTCGCTGAGGCCCTTAAAAGGCGACTTCCATGTGCACACCTGCCGTTCCGACGGGCAGGAACCCCCTGCGGTGGTTGCGGCAAGTTACAGGAGCGCCGGTTTTGATTTTACGGCCATCACGGATCATTACCGCTATAAACCCTCCGTTGAAGCACAGCAGGCATACAAAGACGTTCCTTTGGGGATGCTTCTGGTCAACGGAGAAGAAGTGCATACGCCGGATAACATCGTTCATGTTGTAAACTTCGGCGGTGAAAGCAGCGTAAACGAACTTTATAAAGATGACGACGAACAGTACAGGCAAGAGATTCAAAAGATAATCGATACAACCGACATCGGTTATGAGGACAAATTCACCTATGCCGCCAACCTTTGGGCAATAGAAAAAATTCGTGCGGCAAACGGTTTGGCAATCTTTTGCCATCCCCATTGGTTGAACGATACTTTCAACGTGCCGCCCGCCTTGTCCAAGGCGTTCCTCAGAGCCGGAGAGTTTGACGCCTTTGAGCTGATTGGAGGACAGTCCGCGCACGAAAACAATTTACAGACAGCTTTGTACTATCAAATACGTTCCGAGGGCGTGAACATACCCATAGTCGGGGCTAGCGATTCCCACGGCACAATAAACGCAGGGCGTTTATTTGACAAAATGTATACAATCGTATTTGCGGAAGAAAATGAAAAGAACAGTATTTGTGATGCCGTGAAGGACGGCCGAAGCGTTGCGGTGGAAGTTTATGCGGACTCCGTCAATTACAGCGTCCACGGCAGTTTCCGAAATGTTTGTTATGCCAGATTTTTGTTGGAAAACTATTTTGAACTGACAAGGCAAATCTGCTCTGAAGAAGGCCTTCTTATGATGAAGTACCTGCAGGGTGACCAAAGTGCGGCAAAAC
>DCTF01000020.1 GCA_002329225.1 Ruminococcaceae bacterium UBA1447 | reverse complement strand
AGTTCCGGGTTTATCAATACTTGCAGTTTGTGTAAGAAAATAATTATGCTGAAAAAGATTTTTTTATAAGACAGGGTAAAAAATGGATAACTTTATAGCCTTTTGTGACCTGAAAAGACAATATTCCCGCAACAGAGAAGCATTTCTGAGGGCGATTGATTCGGTGTGTGAAAAAGCGGCATTTATAGACGGCGAGTTTGTAAAGGCTTTTGAAGCCGAGTTTGCCTCTCTCTGTGGTGCCGACTACGCCTGTTGTGTAAACAGCGGTACGAATGCGATTTCGCTTGCCCTGCTTGCGTTAGGAATAGGCCCCGGAGACGAGGTTATTGTCCCTGCCAACACGTTCATCGCCACGGCTTGGGGACCAGCATATGCCGGGGCAAAGCCCGTTTTTGTTGATTGCAGGAGTGATACCTGGGAAATTGATGTTAATGCAGTTGAAGCGGCAATCACCGAAAAAACCAAGGCTGTTATCGGGGTTCATCTTTACGGAATGACCTTTGATGTGGATTTTCTTCTGGCCCTTACAAAAAGCCGGAGTCTTTATCTTGTGGAAGACAGTGCCCAGGCGCACGGCGCTCTTTATCGGGGTAAACCGGCAGGAGGACTTTGCGATGTCGGCTGCTTCAGTTTTTATCCCACGAAAAATCTTGGAGCTTTCGGGGAAGGCGGTTGTGTGACAACCGATAATGAGACGTTGGCAGCAACAGTGAATTCGTTAAAAAATCACGGGATTGGCAAAAAAAACGGTGAACACGATGAAATCGGATTCAATATGAGAATGGACGGAATTCAGGCGGCAATATTGTCTGAAAAATTAAAAACGTTCCAAACCTCTTTGGAAAGGCGCCGAAAAATTGCCAGCCGCTATAAGTCGGAAATGAAGCACCCTTTAATAGCCTTTCAACAGGATACCCCGGGAGCACAACATGTATATCATCTTTTCGTAGTCACGGTTGACAACAGGGAGCGTTTCGCTGCTCACCTGCTCGAAAACGGGATTGAAATCTCTGCCCATTATCGTATCCCTTGCCATTTGCAAAAGGCGTTTGCCGGTTTGGGATATAAAAAGGGTGATTTACCAAATGCGGAATATCTGGCGGAACACTGTGTGTCCCTACCCATATACCCGGAGCTTGAGGACGGGGAAGTGGACAGAATTATCCGGGTATGCAACAGTTATTCCGGGGAGGCAAAAGTTTGAAAGTTTTATTTATCGTTTCAAACACTGGATACTATCGCAGCGGATTGTCAAATCCGCTGGGTGTATTGTCTATTGCCACATATCTTAAAACCAACGGGTTTGATGTGGAGGTTTACGACAGAAATATCGATAAAAGAAAGCTTAAAAAACTGATGAAGTTATATAAGCCGGATTTGGTGGGTGTCTCCATTGTATCCTCGAGAGGTTTGAAAGACGCACGCAGAGTATCACGCATTGTTAAAAGTTTCGGTACAACGGTTGTTTGGGGCGGCCAGATGCCGACAATGCAGACAGAACTCTGCTTTGATTGCCCTTACATTGATTACATAGTTATGAGTGAAGGGGAACTGACTTTCTTAGAGATGGTTCAAAAAATGGATAAGAGAGAATCTATTGAAGAAATTAACGGTATAGCCTATAAAAAAGACGGCAAACTTGTAATNNGGGGAATTTGCCGACCTTAACGAGTTGCCTTTGATAGATTGGACTTTGGTTAACCCGAGGGACTATTACCAAAAATATATATACGATGACATGCTGTATCTTTTTTCTTCAAAAGGTTGCCCGTTCAACTGCTCTTTTTGCGGAAATTCAGGTTATCACCGCTGTACTCACAGAAGACGCTCCACAGAATTAACGTTGGATGAAATTGAAAATCTGGCAAAAAATCACGGACTGAAAGCCGTATATTTTACTGATGAACTCTGGTGTGCCAAAAAATCCGATGCCTACGAGTTCTGTGAAAAAGTCAAAGAAAGAAATCTGAAATTCTACTGGGGCTGTGATTCCAGGGCGGATCAGTATACAAAAGAAGATTTGCAGATGCTGTATGATTCCGGTTGCCGCTGGCTCCTTTTCGGGGGTGAGAGCGGGTCGGAGCTCATGCTCAAAAAAATAAATAAAGGTGTAGAGGCCGTCGGAGTGGAGGAAGCCGTAAAAAACTGTAAAGAAATAGGAATTGCGGCAATTGTAACACTTGTTGTGGGCCTGCCGGGCGAGACTGAGGAAGAAGTTAGAGAAACCATAGCCTTGGGCATGAGGTTGCCTACAAAGTTTGTGCTGGTTTTCCACTATTTCCCCACCCCGGGTTCTCCGTTGGAAAGAGAGCTTATTGAAAAAGGGCTGCATAAACCGCCGATGAGAATAAAAGAAATCGGAAACGCTGTAGCCATGGAAACATTGGAGTACAATTTTTCAAATATTCCCTCCAGAGAACTTAAGGTTATTCGCTGCTTCTTTCTTTGGTCGGCTTTCTGGCAAAAGGGCTCTTTTGATCCGAAAGAAGAAGGGCATTTTGCTTTTGCAAAAGAAACTATCGCCGATTTTATAAATGTGATTACCAAAAGGGGCATAAAATATTTCTTCAGCGGCATTTTTACTGCCGCTAAAGAATTCCTTTACATATTCTGGAATGTGGCCGCTTATCCGGGAATAAGAAAAAAATACGGGTTGTATGTTAGAAACAAACGGTAAAACATTCTATATGCTTCATGTTTTTTTCCGTACATACAGAGTGATGCCGAAGTCGCTGTGTTCTGCCGTATAGCTGCGGTTATGTTCATCAAGAATTTTTTCCACTTCTTTTAAAATTTCCGCCGATCTGATTTCTTTCCCCGGCTTGATATACAGTTCCTCCTCGGGTTCCCAAGTGTGACCGATGTATTTTGGGATGTAAACATACATTGGAACTTTATCTTTATTCAGATTGTAATACTCTTTTATACGAACGACAAAGCCTCCAATATCACGGGAGTAAAACCAAGTGGAATAGATAGCGTAAGGCTGTTCCAAATACAAGTAGAACCATGAAAAATTTTCGGTAATCAGGACCGGCCCGTCGGGGCCGGATTTTATTTTTTCCAGATCTGATATTATACCGTTATAAATTTTCGCTTTATACGAAGTTGTTTTCAGCCCCTTCTGCGGCCCGGTCTGAAGAACCGTATCATATATTACTCCGTTTTTGACTGATGCCGGGTTGCAGGCTTCATCACTTATAACCTTCAGGTTTGTCATAACAAATATTTGTTGACCTGCCTGAGCAATAAGCGCCGCTGCCGTTAATACGGAAACAACGGTAACCATTGTTTTGAAACTTTTTTGAGAAGCTTGCCCCCGGCTATCTTTTGCCTGCTGTTTCATTTCATTTAAAACATTGCCGATGAACAGTACCCCGGCAACATCTGAAACGGCAAACGCTACTGCGGCGCCCTGCTCACCCAGTGCGGAAGCAAACTCCAAGCTTGAAGCGAAAACCAGGCCGAATAACCACAGAAAAACAAAAACTCTCTTATCCTTTTTTTCACTCAGAATATAGGCAACCAATCCGGGCAGCAATAAAGGGAACATCCATGCTTTGATATAAATAAAGAGGTCTTCTGAAGTTAAAGTTGTGAAAACATAAGCAAAAAATATTATCAAAGATAAAGAAAAATAGATGGGTCTGCGGTTTATCCTTTTTTTATCTCTGGCAATAATGGCGAGCAAGACGATTGCCAGCCAAAACAGGGGCTTACTTAGATGAATGAAAAATTTTGTTGACTGAATTGTTTGAAATAATTCGGAAAAAGATCTGAAATCATATTCGGGATCTATAAAGTAATAAGGTAAGCAATCCAAAAACTCCTTAAAGCTTATTCTGGTAAAAATAAAGGTAATAAGCAGTAAAGCAAGAAAAGATATACCCAGAGTCAACCAAAGCCAGCACTTCAAAGAAAGGATATCATTAGCCGGACTACTTCCCGAAGCCCTTATTTTTTTAATAAGTGAACGGCAGAATATGAAGATAGAAAATAAAAAATAGACCAAAGCTAAAGGCGGATTACACAAAACCGCTCCTGCAAAACATATTCCTGCAAAAAAGAAAGCGGGTTTACTGAATTTTTCTGAAGTTGCAAAAATCAGCCCGACAATCAACACAAAGGCTACCCCCATTGTGTTGTAATACAAGGCCAAGATACCCCAAGATGCATGCAGGAAAAACAATATGACCGCCGCAACCGAGAAGTATCCGTAACGTTTCCTAAGCCGCCAATACGCAAAGACGGAAACGGCAGTTTGAAAAAAAATAAAGACATAACGGAAAAAGAGAGAGATTCCCTCGGTGGAACCTTTAAAATACAGAAAAAGTTTTACCGGGATATACAGAAAAAAACCCATAAACTGAGCTACATTCCACTCATCACGGATAAGAGAGTCGCCTAAAACCAATCTGTGAGTTGAAGAAATATACCAACTTTCGTCGTCATAGCCAAAGGAGTATGAAGCGCGTAAAATAAAAAATATGACGCAGGCGGCGATGCATAAAAATGCCGCCAAGTCTGCATGTCGAAGCATATCCTTTCTTTTATCAGTCACGTTGTTCTCCTAACGTATTAAGGTAAACTTGATATCATGGCGGAACAGTCAGCAAAAATTATAACTCCAAATATCTACTCCCTGTCCGGGGAAGGTAGAAAGCAAAAGCCGGCTTAAATCCTCTTTTGTATAACCCTTTTTCAGTATGATCTGAATAAATCCTCCTCCGCCTGCACCGCATATCATTCTTCCCTCGGTCAGTTCTTCACAGGCAAGCAGGATTTCATCCAAGCGGTCGTTTATATATCCGGAGTCAAGCTTTCGTGTAAGCTCTGTTTGTCTGTTCAGGTTGCATATAAAAGAATCAAAGTCATTATTTTCGATGCTGTTTTTCATTTTAGGGGCAAGGGAGCCGATTTCTTCCAGACTTTGCTTAAACAGCGGATTATTTTGGATATAACCGGACATAATTTTCCGCAACACGTTTCTTCCGAGCCGGCGTTGGCCGCTGTAAACAAGGCAAAGTCTTTCACATAGCTCTGTAAAAAAACTCTGCGGCACGGCAAGAGGAACAACACGGACGCTTTGGCGGTTGCCGGGTGATGAAGAAGCGATTTTAATGCCCGGTGTTAAGCCTCCGGCTTGATCCTGCCAGCCGCCGCCCGCATCCATCAACTGTTCCGCCAATAAAACACGCCGGTATAAATCTTCATTTTCAATTTCAGCCCCGAAGAACTTACTGATGGCCGCAATGCAGGCCGCAAGCAACATGCTGCTTGTGCCCAGGCCGGAGCCTTTTGGTATTCCCTTTACACCGGCTTTCAGATAAAGACCGGTGCTGAAATTTTCAAACAGGTCGGTGGAATATGATTCACCTTTCATATAAATTATTCCACACGCAACAAGCGCGACTTTGAGCAAAATAAAGGGATCCATGGAGTCTGTGAAGTCGACCAGATCGGCAGCATCATAATATTCCGCACGGTAACCGGAATCAAAAAACTCTAAAATTACTTTTTTTTCACTAATTTTTTCAACAGAGACATTTACCGGAAGTATACCGTTGATCTTAACGGCGGCATTAATAACTGCCCCTCCGTTTTCAAGGCAATAGGGAGGAGTATCGGTCCAAGTACCGCACCAATTAAGACGCAGAGGATAGCTGCAACTGACATCCCCGGAAACCGCAAGGCTGTCCTGAGAAATGGAGATTTCGTTACGGCCTGCCTCAACAATCATTTCCCGCACACAGTCGAAGGAGGTCTGCAAAACGCTTTTTTGGCGTTTGCCTTCCAGGAAGAGGGAGGCATAAGAAAAAATACGCATCCTTTCACGGCAGGAAAGATTCTTTGTTTCATCATCAAGGACTCTCACAAACAAACCGTCATCTATCGATGAAGCAAGGACGGGTAAAAGTTCATTTGCCGGTGTTCCGTCTTTTACCGCCTTGATAATATTTTGTACGGTTTGATTGGGTGAAACAATGATGTGCGCCCCCTCCTTTCAAATCTTATCCGGCCGAAAAATGATATAAAAAGAAACAAAACCATTTTCCGACACCGTTGCACGGATTATATCACCGCCTTACAATTATTGTCAAACCTTGCCGTCACCGAAAAGCAATACGATTGACAAACAAATGATTGCGATATAATATACGGTAGAGAATAGAATGTGCATTGCTTGAACCTTGCTGCAAACCGTAATCTTACGTGAGCAAAAATATCAAGCTCTCGCCGGAGTATTGTTGTTTTGAATTGTTGGAATAAGAACAGCTTTTTAAGGAGCGGTTTTTTGGTGAAAAAAGCAAACGAAGTTCCCCGTTTAAAAACTGACGGAAACAAATATTATGAATTGTTTATATTTTCGGTGCTGATGTTTGAATTTGCGATGTTTTGTCCCGAAATTCAGCACCTTAATCCGTGGCTTACAACGCCTTACTTTATGTCTTACCAAGACTTCGGTTTAAACGCAAGGGTTGTAATCGGAACGGTGTTTCGTTTGTTTACTGAATATATCAGTGCGAAAACTCTTTATTACACAATTATTGCAACAATAGTTTGTATGAATGCTTTAGCGGCCATCACATTCGGCAAAATTATGAGACGGAGTTCTGAGGACAGACGGAAATCGCTGTTTATTTTTTTAATTCTTTTTCTTGTATGCCCGTTTTCATTTTCTTATATGTTCTACGGTGACAATTTCGGCGTGTTTGATATCTATCTTGTAATCATAAATTTTGTAATAATGCATATAGTCAGGTACAAAAAGTTAAGATGGCTTATCCCGGCACTATGTCTTATTGCAGTTGCCATCCATCAGGGATATGTAATGATGTATATGCCTGCCGTCCTTGTCATTTTAGTATATGAAACAGTAAACAACAGGTTCAAAAAATCGGATATAATTCTTTTTCTTTTAACAACTTTTGCGGTTGGCTCAGCGAGTTTATACTTTCAATTTTTCACTCCTGAGCTTGGGTTTGGTAGTTCACAGGCGGTTGTTGACTTTCTTGAACAACGAACCGATTTAAATCTGCTTTCGGATATGATTTTTGTTGAGTACTTTATAAATGTTAACTACTGGGCAGCCGATGGAATTACCATAGTTAAAGGCTTCGCGTTTAAATACAGTGCGGTTGTTATTAGCGCCATTTTTCCCGTTATTTTAGTTTTACTGTCACTATGGCTTGTGGCTTATAAAAATGCGAAGAGTTTTAAGGAGAAAATGACTCCCTTGCTTTGCTTGTTGTGCCCTCTGGCAACTTTACCTATGTTTGTGTTGGGGATGGATTGGGACAGATGGCTGTCGGCGGTGTTTATTTCTCAGTTTATGCTTGTTTTTTATCTTTTGGACTCAGGCTTTGACTGCGTTGTCAACTCGGCAAAAAAAATAAAGGAGTACCTTTGCACCTACAAAGTTGTACTCCTTGCAATAATTTTGTATATGTCTTTCTCAATGTTTTCGCAAGTCCGAAGTTATAGCTATTATATAAGTGAAGAAATTGTAGAGAATTACAACTGCGGCATGGAAATGGCCAAAGCAACTTTTGAAGAACAATAATTTACTGTTCCTTTACCTTAATATGGAATACTAAAGAAGAAAGAGCCGATAGGATTCGTTGTTATTGAGTTGACATTTGACAACATTGAAGTGCTTATAAGGGCAAACACAAGTAATAATTTATGCCTTAAAAAGAACTCATAAGTTGCGTTGACTGCCGACAGTATCTTTGAATTTTTGTGTAAAATGAGGTAGAAAGCCAACAGGAAAAATAAAATTACAGTAAAAGGAATCCACTCCGTGTAATAGCGTCCGTTAAAAAACGGAAGCATTAATATCGGCAGGGGTAGTATTGTACGGGGAAATTCCGTTTTTGCTGCAGGAATAAGTACAGATAAAACTGTGATTAATGCGGGCAGAGAAACAAGCAAGCACACTAACAATTTTGAGTCAATCTCCTGAGAAAATCCGCTGAGTCCACCGCTGAGTTTGCGGGAATAAAGAAAAGTATAGGCGCCCACAATTATAATAAAACTTAAGCCGAACAGATAGAAATCTTCTTTTTCCAACTTGTCGGTTTTATTTTTATTTATCATACCTTTTTTATTTGCAGGTTGCTTATTGCTGTTTACACAGTTTAGAAACAGCCAAACCAACAACAGCGGTATGTACATGCCGGAACCTTTGGAGAAGATAGTTAAAAAACCGGTCGATAAGTATTTAGCGGGGACAAATAGGAGCGCACAAATTACAGGAATAAGCCATTTGACATATCTCTTTTCTGACAAAAAAACAGCAAGCAAAAAAAAGGCAAAAGGATAAAGCAGTTGTGTCCCTGACGATCCTGATGTTTTGAATAAAAAGAGAAGTGCTGAAGGGCAGGCCAAAAAAAGAGCAACAAGTATCAACACCGGCTTCTCATTTTCTTCGCCGTTTGTCCGAATCACCTTGCCTAAGAAAAAGGCGAGTGACAGGCAGACCGCTATTAAAACAACTAAGCCCAAAACCATGTTAAGCACAGCGTTGGTTCCCCATAGCGGATAAGCAGTAAAAAAGTCGGCAGGTTCAAAATTTCTTTTTGCTAAAAATCTGAGAATCAGGTATAAAAACAATACGAGCTCATACTCGTATTGTTTGAGCTTTTTTTTAAAGTTAGTCTGTTGACTCTTTAACAAGAGGGCACCGCCTTATGTTGTTTTTTGCTATTGTTCATGTGGCAGAAGAACCCTTTCCGTATTGTTGATTATTTTTCCGCCCTTTCTGCCGAACCAAACAATCTCTCTTGAAAAATCTACCCAATTGTCGGGGAGATTCGGACTCTTGAACAGAATTTCTGTTTTTTCTTTTATAAGAGGCGAATAAAGGTTTTCATAGATTTTGGCAAAGTAAGAGGCGAAGTCGTAGTCGAATACAAGGGTGGTGTCTTTGCCGCCGGGTTTTTTGATTACATTGGTCTGATATCGTAAAAGGTTTTCAAACAAATCTTTACTGAAACCGTAACCTGTTAGGAACTCGACAATTTCTTCATAGAATTTTTCGCACTCGTATATTATTTGCAGAAACAGGCCTTCCTCTAATGGCCAAGTCAAATCACCGAATTCCTCATTGTAGTAGGTCAGAGTGCCGTTGCCTTCTAAAATATCGTCATATTTTTTCTCCAGCCATGCAAAAGCTCTGCCCACAACGGTGCTCTTGTGTTTTTCAGCCCAAACAAGCAAAGCCTCATAAAAGTCGGTGTAGCGAACACCCCGCTCGTGATAAAGATAAATGGCAAAGCATTGAAGCAATCCGAGATTGTGAAAACTTCGTACGCAAACGCCGAGCATATTTGAGTCTTTCCACATGGCCGTACTCATGGAATTTGTGGCAACGACTATATTTGTATACTCGCCTAAATCGTTGTCTATGGGTTTGCAGTGGTATTGGTGAATAGTAGTGCGCATGGTCTTTATTCCGTGTTCACGCAGGTAGTTTTCATCCCCCATGGGTGCGTTGACAAGAACTTCGCAGTTAAAAATATTTATGGACATGTGCTGCCCGGATTCCAACAGTTCTTCCAACCCGTTGCGGAAGCTGTCATAGTTTTCCCCGGGGAGGCCGAGAATCAGTTCCGAATAAGCGGGGATATCCGCCTCGTTATACATTGCCATGAGTTTTGTAAACTCTTCCAAAGGCATATTTTCTCTGCCGATGTTTTTAAGGGCAACCTTGGACATGGTCTGAAAAGACAGAGTTGCTCCTTTGCTCATGCCGGCTTCATTGAGTTTTTTGTTAATCAAAAAGACCGTAGCGCTGTTGTTCTTTGTGTATGTGGCCTGAAATTTTTGGGGGTATCCGTATTTTTTATTGGCATCGATTATCATATCCACAATCTGGATATCCCGCTCAAAAAGTCCGAAGTTCCCGTCGGCACAATAACAGTATTCAATTTTATTTTTTGCTATCCACTCAATTTCCTGCCGTACACGCTCCAGGGGAAATAGCCTGACCGTTGCCTTAATGTTCCCCCAATCACAAAAAGCACATTTGTATGGGCAACCTCTGTTTGNNTTTTCCGGTTTGCATGATGCTGTCAAACATCCCTGTAGTGTAAGGCGACGGATAATCAATGCAGGCGGTTTTTGCCGCCTGAGTTGAAACGGGGCCGCTTTCCGTCCTGTAAGAGATGTTGGAAATCTTTTCCAAACAGCCGTCATCCGCTAAAGCCCGTAAAACTTCACAGAAAGTTTCTTCCCCTTCCCCGTGGAACAGAATATCCACCGACTTCTCTTCAACAAGCAAGTCGGTGCCCGGCGGAACCTGATGTCCCCCAAAAATAATAAGGCATTCCGGATACTTCTTTTTAATCTCACGAGCAAGAGCCTTACTGTATTCATAGTTCCATATATAGGCCGAAAAACCGACAAGGAAGGGGGAATTAATTCTTTCAAGCACACTGTCAATCGGTTCACGGATGTAAATGAACTCTTCGAAAGCGTAATTTTGGCGGATGATTTCATCTTCCAACGAATATGCCTGTAAGACCCCCGCAGCATAGGGAAAGTAGATTTCATCCCCGTAAAGTGAGTTTACCTGAACAAGATATAAGGTTTTCTTCTTGCCTTTGCCCATAAGTATGTTCACCATTAAATTCTTTCAATTGTTTTACAGTTTACCTATCTGTTCTGCCGGTCGGCGATTAAAAATGAAATGAGAAAATTGCAAGCCGGTGAACTAATGATACTATAATTTCTAAAAAAATAAAAGGGGGGTTCCGTCAGATGATTTTTTTCGCCAAAGGAAAAGAACCCGAGAGTCTTGGTTGATTGACAATATTTTTTTTTGGTGCTACAATTCTATATCCTCATCAGNNAAACGGGCGTAAAAACTCAATTTTTTACCCTTGGTTTATATTTTGCACCCTGTTTTTAAGAGAATTAAGGGAAGTTTTTACCCTGCTTGCTATGCAAACAGGTGTTTTGTTGGCAACATTTGTTTACTGGACAGTGCTTCTGTGATTATTTATGCCTTGCCATTTTGTGATTAATTCATAGGACTAGATGTGAGTGTTGCTTACAAACCCGGCAATAAAAAATCTGCCAAAATCTAATTCCGCCAACGGCTTGTCGCTTTATTTCTGATTGTAGAAACAATGTAAAGTGTGGTATGTTCTACATGTATTCCCAACTTGACAACAAATTTGGAGAGTGCTATTTTTATAATGAATTACATGGATGTCAAATGAGGTAACTTTGTGAGAGTATTGCTTGTTAATCCCTTGCTGAGGGCAAATAGAGACCCGGCCGGTTTCCCTTTAGGATTGCTTTCAATAGGAACCTATCTTAGAGGGCAAAATCATGTTGTGAAGCTTGAGGATAGGGCGTTAAAAGCCGGAAATATTAAAAAGACAATGAGAGATTTTGCTCCCGATGTTGTTGGGGTTTCCGTTTTTTCGTCCAAGGGCTTAAAAGATGCGGTGTATGTTTCGCATCTTGCCAAGGCAATGAATGCCGTTGTTATTTGGGGAGGTCCGCTCCCATCGGCATTACCCGAGGTCATGCTAAAAGAAGAATATATCGATATGGTAAGTATAGGTGAGGGAGAAATAACAATAGCGGTGCTCCTTGACGCATTGAAAACAAAAAAGCCTCTGCACACTGTTGAAGGGTTGGCGTTTAAGGAAAACGGCACCTATATTCGAACTCCTGACAGACCTTTTATGGACCCTAAGGACTGGCCGATAATAGACTGGACCTTAATTGATGTTCCAAAACATTTTGTATCTTACCATGATTGTAAAAAAATGTCCTATCTATATTACGCAAAAGGCTGCCCGGGAAGTTGCACTTTCTGTTACAACAAAGAATTCCACAAATGCACATACAGAAAGAGGCCCATGGAAGATGTGCTTTCAGAGGTCGAATATCTGGCAAAAAATCACGGGATGGACGGTGTTTATTTTGCCGGCGAGATGTGGTGCGTCTCCAAAGAAGAAATGAAAATAAACTGTGATAAAATCAGAAATTCCGGTATTGATTTTGTATGGGGTTGCCTTCTTAAAGTAGGAATACTTGATTTGGAAGATTAT
>DCTF01000075.1 GCA_002329225.1 Ruminococcaceae bacterium UBA1447 | reverse complement strand
AGTATAATCCAGAAAACCCCGCTACCTACGCTTTTAAGGCGGAAATCCAACGCAGACAAGGTGATGTTGAAGCCGCTTTGGAAACCGCTGTAAAAGGATTGGCTCAGATTCAGGAGCAGGGGCCGATGCCGGGCAAAAGTGAACTCTTCCGTCAGCAGGCGATCACTCTGCTGCTCAAGAACGATAACAAGGGCGCCTACAATGCCGTCAATCAGGCCTACGAGTCCGCCTATTATACCGGTGAAACCACTTTGGAACTTGTAAACACCGTGGCCCTTTGTGCTTGGCTTGCTGAGGATAAAGAGGTGTTTGAAGAAACAGTAGGCTTTATTGAAAGAAACGGCTACAAATTGTCTGAAAATGTAACCGCAGTTAAAGACGGCGAAAAAACCGTGCGGGATATATTTATCGGCGGTAAGGGGGATGTGCTATGAGTATGCTTTATGTGTTGGGTAAAGCCTTCAATTTACCCGGAGCTTACCTCAAAACTTTTTGGGAACATCTGGTTTGCCGCGTTTTAGGTTTGCCGATAGAAACCGAAGATTATTTGACCTTTGATGAACGTTTGGGGCATGTGGAACACGAGTTCCCCGAAACGCTGCCTAAGGCCTTTCTGCTCTGCTGGCTGCCCGGGCTTTTCAACCGCATTATCGGTGTGCCCATGTTTATTGCCGGAGCGGTTAACATTCTTTATTTAGGTGTCAGACCGCTGGATGTTCAGACGGGGGAAAGAGTTGGTGTCTTTTACTTTTATCTGATACTTCTTTATCTGGGCATCGCTTTTTTGACCAATGTTTTTCCTTTGGTGGAAGATGCCATGCTTTTGTGGGAAAAACTTTACGGCAAAGAAAGTAATGCGAAGATGATTTGGAAAATACTTCTCTTTATTCCCGCCTCTGTTATGTACGGCGGTGCTTATGCGGAACAGTATTCGGGAACGGTAATATTGGCCGTTTTAGTGACTGTTCTCGGATTTCTGTTTTGACGGAGCTTTGTTTATAAACAGGGTTGTCCGATTTTTCGCGGCAGCCCTTTGTTTAAAAAATCCGAATATCCCGGTTTGAACACCACATCACATAGTAAAGGAGATTAAAAATGGCGGAAAAAATGAAGTTGGATGTTAAAAAGACCTTGCTGATCGGCTTCGGCTTTATGGCGTCTTCTATCGCCTGGGCTATTTATGACCCCTATGTTTCCAAATTACTCAGCGAAAAGCTCACGGATTCCACATTTATATTTGACCTCGGCCAGCGTTTGGCGGAAAGAGTTCCCTTTCTGACTAAACTTATGGAAGCTCAGGGGGAAGATGTAAGCATAGCCGGAGGCGGCTTTACATTGGTGCCCCTCTTCGTGGGTATTATCATGACCTTTGATAATATCTTCGGCGTTATCTTCCAACCCTTTTTCGGCAAGCTTTCCGACCATACCCACACCCGCTTCGGTAAACGCAGACCCTTTATTTTTGTAGGTGCGCCCATTGCGGCAATTTTGTTTATCCTTATTCCCCATATGCAAACCGTTCCCGCTTTAATGGCGGTGGTAATCCTTTTCGTTTTTGTTATGTCCACCTGGCGTGCTCCGGTTGTAGCCCTTATGCCGGACTTGACCCCTCCCGCTCTTCGCAGTGAAGGTAACGCCATAATCAATCTCACCGGCGGTATCGGCGGTCTTATAGGTATGTTTGCGGGGACAATGCTGTGTATGATTTTCGGCTTTGACAGCAAGCAGAATGAAGAAAGGCCCTATGTATTCCTTCTCGGCGCAACCGTTATGATTTTAGGTACCCTCGTTTTAGCCTTTTTTGTCAAGGAGCCGGACAGCCGTTTGGAAAAAAGAGCGGAATATGCATCCGGCGAGTTTGATAAGGAAAAAGCTAAAAAGAAAGAGAAAGAAAAACTTAAACAACTTAAACTCAGTAAACCTGAAAGAAGAAGCCTGTTGTTTATGCTGGCGGGGCTGTTCTTCCTCTTTGCCGGCGCCAACTCTATCCAAACCTTCTTTGCTCTTTTTGCAGATGAGATTCTTGGCAAAACTACCGCTCAGGCTACCTTGATGCTCGGTGTGTTCGGGTTGGCGTCAATGGCGTCAGCCATACCTGCAGGCAAGTTGGGCACAAAGTTCGGGCGCAAAAAAATGATTCTTTCCGGCTTGATTGCCTTTATAGTCATGTTCGGCCTTTATGCAATAACAAAACAGATGTGGCTTATCTGGCCCGCATTAGTGGTAGGCGGTGCCGCCAATATGTTTATTACCGTGAACACCCTGCCTTTAGTGCTGGAAATCGGCGGCGTTGAAAGAGTGGGCACCTTCACCGGTTATTACTACACCGCCACTTTCTCCGCTCAGGTAGCCGCCCCCATTGCCTACGGTATCGTTCGGGTTTTAAGCGGTACCTATATGTCTTTGTTTGTATTCTGCCCCATTGCCTTTGCGTTGTCGTTGCTGTGCATTTCCCAGGTGCGCCACGGCGAGGCTATTCCCGCTGAGGTTATTAAAGAAGCGGAAATGCAGGGGGATTAACGGAAAAAGATGGATAGCGTAATTGTAAATAAAGATAAGGTTAATTATTTTAAAACATTTATTATCGGCTGCGGTTTTTTAGGGAGCATGGTGGCCTGGTCAATATATGACCCCTATGTGTCCAAGTTGCTGAGTGAAAAACTCAGTCAATCCGACTTTGTTACCCGCTTGGGGGCCGACCTTGCAAACCGTTACCCCTTTTTGCTGGAGTTTATGCAGGCCCAGGGTGAGAATGTCGGTTCTGCCGCCGGGGGCTTTACTCTTGTTCCGCTTTTTGTCGGCATTATTATGACCTTTGACAACATCTTCGGTGTCATATTTCAGCCTCTTTTCGGCAGGCTTTCAGACAGAACCCGTTCCCGTTTGGGCAAACGCAGACCCTTTGTAATTTTGTTTGCCCCTATGTCCGCACTTCTTTTTGCACTCATACCCTTTATGCCTACCATTCCCACCCTTATGATTTGCATCATAGGTTTTGTGTTCCTCATGTCCCTTTGGCGTTCACCGGTTATGGCTCTCATGCCGGATTTAACCGCCCCCCATTTGCGCAGTGAAGCAAACTCGGTCATTTCCGTAACGGGCGGCATAGGCGCCTTTTTGGCTGTTATAGCGGGTAAGCTTTTGGCCGCTATATTCGGTTATGATACTGAACTGAATGAAGAGCGCCGCGCCGTATTTATTTTCGGTGCGATAGTGATGATTTTGGGCACCCTGATAGTTTCCGTCTTTGTAAAAGAAGCCGACAGCAGGACAGACCCGGCTCACGGAAACGGCGCCTCCGGTAAGAGCAAAAAGAAACAGGGGAGCAAACTCAATAAAGAAGAAAGAAAAAGCCTTATTTTCATGATGTGCGCCCTGTTTTTCCTGTTTATCGGAACCAACTCCGTCACCACTTTCTTTGCCTTGTTCGCTGCGGAAGTGTTGGGTAAAGATACCGCCAGCGCCACACTGATGATTGGCGCATTTTTGGCGGCGGGAGCTTTGGCGGCTTTTCCGGCGGGGATATTCGGCAAAAAATTCGGCCGCAAAAAGGTTATAGTCAGCGGTCTTTGTGCATTAATAGCAGTGTTCGCCGCCTTCACTATCACAAAACAGCTTTGGTTGATTTGGCCCGCCATTGCCATAGGCGGTGCGGCTTCCCTTTTTGTAAACGTAAATACCCTCCCCCTGGTTTGGTCCATAGGGGGCCTGGACAGGGTAGGTACTTTTACAGGCTATTACTATACCGCTACTTTTTCCGGCCAGGTGGCGGCGCCTATTTTATTCGGCATCGTGCGTGTTCTTACCGGCACATATATGTCGCTGTTCGGCTTTTGCACGACTGCCTTTATAGTTTCCCTTTTGTTTATAAGCTTTGTGCGGCACGGAGAGGCCTTGCCTGAGGAAGAAGCGAAACAGCTTGCCGCAGAGGCGGGTTAATCTGATTTTTACCCTTAATATTGGAGGCAAAACATGTCAAAAATCATTCAAGTTAAAAACTTGAGCAAGTCTTACGGAAGCCATCGGGTGCTGGAGAATATCTCCTTTGAGTACGATGCAGGTCAGTGCATCGGCCTGCTCGGGCCCAACGGCTGCGGTAAAACCACCCTCATTAAAATCCTCACGGGGCTTATTAACGACTACGAAGGCGAAGTCCTGATTAACGGGCAGAAACCCGGCGTGCAATCCAAGGCGCTTGTCGCTTACCTGCCGGAAAAATCATATCTGCCCGACTGGATGAGGGCTGTGGACACCATCCGCTACCTGTCGGACTTTTACCGGGATTTTGATACCGAAAAAGCCATGAAGATGCTCGAAACTTTTCAGCTCCCCGCAAAACAAAAGGTCAAATCCATGTCCAAAGGTATGCAGGAAAAACTTCAGCTGCTTTTAGTGGTATGCCGCAACGCCGAACTGTATATCCTTGATGAACCCATCGGCGGCGTTGATCCGGCGGCCAGAGCCTTTATTCTGGATACTATTTTCAGCAACTTGCCTGCCGACTCCACGACCCTTATTTCCACCCACCTTATTCATGATGTGGAAGGGATTTTTAACCGGGCGCTGATGATCGGCAACGGAAGAATATTAAAGAACGAACCGGTTAAGAACGGTCGTATCGGAGAAAACACAATTGAAGACGTATTTAAGGAGGTGTTCGGCTATGTTTGGCAAGTTAATTAAAAACGAGTTTAAATCCACGGCCCACTCGGTTATGTATATTTATCTGGCTGCCGTAATCACCATTGCTATGATGCTTTTGTCTTACAGCGTAAAGCTTAAATGGATAAGCACCTTAAGTACGGTAGCGCTGATGCTCATAAGCGTAATAGCTGTTATTATCACCCTTGTTGCCGTTATATCCGGCTTTTATAAATCCCTCTACGGCGCCCAAGGTTATTTGAGTTTTACTTTGCCGGTAAAAAGCGGCGAGCTTCTGGCATCTAAAGCTCTGGTTTCTTTTGTGTGGATTCTTCTCAGCTATATTATCGCCGTGTCTATTTGGATAGGCATATATTTTTACGCTGCGGCCAAAATCGGGCAGGACAGAATTACCGCAATTAAGGAACTCATGAAGGCTTTTCAAGGCATTCCGGGCGAAAAGGCAATCAAGCAAATGCTGATTTTTTTAGGCATTATGGTTTTTGTTCAGATTACCGTTCTTATTTCACAGATTTATTTTTCCATAACCCTGGCAAATACAAGAGTTTTTCAAAAATACGGTATGATTACCGCCTTGTTTATATTTTTTGCGGTCTATATCGTTATGCAGATTTTAGCCATGCTTCTTACAACTTATGTGCCTGTTACACTGAGTGCCACGCAGGACG
Organism: Ruminococcaceae bacterium UBA1447; assembly: GCA_002329225.1. Lineage (GTDB taxonomy): Bacteria > Bacillota > Clostridia > Oscillospirales > Acutalibacteraceae > UBA1447. The sequence continues at coordinate 1,294 of DCTF01000075.1, read as the reverse complement.
GACTGGCAGTATCTTTTTCGAATAACATGATGAGTATGGACGGTATAGCTTTCGGTCTTACCGGCACAGTGTTTCAAATTCTTGCGGCGGCGGGGCTTTTTACCGCAACTTCCTATCTCATGAAGCATAAAATCAATGTCAAATAATATCGGTCAAAAATCCGATAAGCGGGAGGGGAACGCCGTAAAAAAAATCGGCGTTTTCGGCGGAGCCTTTAATCCGCCCCATAAAGGCCACGTTGCCCTTGCAAAAGGCATGGCGGACAGCCTCGGTTTGGACGAGGTGTTAATAATTCCCTCCTATATTTCTCCGCACAAAAGCAGTTCATCTCTTGCGGGTGGCGAACACCGCTTGGCAATGTGCCGTTTGGCTTTCGGCGATGACCCGAGGTTTACCGTAAGCGCTATGGAACTTGACAGAGGCGGCAAAAGCTATACCGTTGAAACCTTGCGGGAGATTAAAAAGAATAACCCCGATGCCGCCCTGTATCTCATAGTCGGCTCGGATATGTTTTTAAGTTTTAACACATGGCGCTGCTATGAAGAAATTCTGCAGTTGGCCACTCTGTGCGCCGCCTCCCGCAAACAGGGTCTGCACTTGGCGGAAAACCCTTATAAAGCCCTTATTGTGGACCTCCCCGTATTGGAGATGAGTTCCACCGACCTGAGAAAAAAACTTGCTGAGGGCGGGAATGTGGAAGAATTTGTNNAGGGGCTTTACCGTGACTGATTTGGAACTGACGGCAAAAAATATGCTCAGCCCCTACCGTTATGAACACAGTATGAATGTGGCGGAGTGTGCGAAAGAGCTTGCCCGCTTGTACGGCGCAAACGAGGATGATGCGGTGACTGCCGCCGTCCTTCACGATATTATGAAGGATAAATCCGGCGAAGAGCAGTTGGAACAACTGAAAAAATCCGCCGTAACACTCACAGCCGAAGACTTAAACAGCCCCAAGGTCTGGCATGCCCATGCCGGCGCCGCCTTTGTGCGGGACGAACTCGGAGTCGGCAGTACGGATATATATAANNGCCTGCTTGAAAAAGTTATATATGTGGCGGATTATATCTCCGCCGACAGAACTTATAACGGGGTTTCCCACATGCGCTCCCTGGTGCAAAAAAGCCTTGAAGACGCCATGCTTTTTGCTCTGGAGTTCAGCATCACGCAGCTTGCCGGGCAAAACCGTGTTATTCACCCGGACTCACTGGCATGTTATAATGAATTGATAATTGCCCGCGGTAAAAACGGCGGGACTCAATAAAATCGGAGGGAAAGATGACAACAAAAGAGC
>DCTF01000035.1 GCA_002329225.1 Ruminococcaceae bacterium UBA1447 | reverse complement strand
ATCCCCTTTGGCGGAGCAAAGGGCGGCGTGAAAGTCAATCCCTCCGAACTGTCAAAAAATGAAATCAGGCGTCTTACCCGCCGTTATGCGGTGGCTATTACACCAATTATTGGTCCCATGCAGGATATTCCGGCCCCGGATGTAAACACCAACCCGGAAATTATGGGCTGGTTTATGGATACCTACAGTATGATGAAGGGCTATCCCGTGCCGGGTGTGGTTACCGGCAAGCCCGTTGAAATGGGCGGTTCTTTGGGCAGAAGCGAAGCCACAGGCCGGGGCGTTCTGCTTGTAACGCAGGAACTTCTCAAACGTCTGGGCAAAAAGTCGGAAGAAATGACCGTCGCCATTCAGGGAATGGGTAATGTGGGCGGAACAGCCGCCCAATTGATGTATGAGTCCGGTTTTAAAGTGGTTGCCGTTTCGGATATAGCAAAAGGCATCCGTTGTGACGACGGACTGAACATTCCCGATGTGACGGAACATATTAAGAAAAACGGCACCCTTGAAGGCTATAAAGCGCCCGGCGTGGTTGACCTGACAAACAAAGAATTGCTTACAACTCAATGCAATATTCTGATTCCCGCCGCTTTGGAAAATCAGCTTACCGCCGAAAACGCCTGGGAAGTTAAGGCTGAAATTATCATTGAGGCTGCAAACGGCCCCACGGATGTGGAAGCGGATACTATTTTTAACGAAAAAGGCATCATCGTAGTTCCGGATATTCTTGCAAACGCCGGAGGCGTTGTAGCCTCTTACTTTGAATGGGTTCAGAATATTAACGGCCTGATGTGGGATTTGGAAGAAGTAAATTCCCGCCTTACCAAATTTATGTTAAGAGCTTTTGACGAAGTTTACAAAATTACCTCTAAAAACGATACTACCATGCGCATGGGAGCCTATATGCTTGCCATAGACAGATTGGTTAAAGCCGATAAAATCAGAGGCATTTTCCCCTGATTGGATTTGAGGGTTCGCTATTATCAATGTAGGCATTTTGGGCTTTGCTCACGGACATATTTTTAATTTTGCCGGTCAATGGATTAAGCATCCGGAATATGGTGTAAAAATCCTTTCCGGTTGGGATCCGAACCCCGAATACCGGCGGGAATCCTGCGCCGGTTTTAATATTGAAGAAGCAAACAGCGCCGATGACCTCCTTAACAGGGAGGACATTGACGCTGTTGTTATTACCGCACAAACGGCATTCCATGCCGAATTGGCGGTTAAAGCCGCCCGTGCAAAAAAGAAAATCATTTTATACAAACCCATGGCTCTGACTATGGCGCAAGCGGACAAAATTGTTGAAGCGGTTGAGCAAAACGGCGCAGATTTCACCATGGCTTGGCAGATGAGAACCGACCCGGTAAACGAGCAAATCAGGCAGTTGATATGCGGGGAAGAAATGGGCAAACCATACTTTTTCAGGCGCCGCCACTGTTTAGGTATGCACACTAATCCCGGGTTTCAAAACACCTGGCATGTGGATAAAGATATGAACAGGGATATTTTCGCCGATGACAGTGCCCATGCCGTTGATTGGCTTTATTCCCTGTTCGGTATGCCCGAAACGGTGAGTTGCGAGCTGGCAACCATGGATAATCCCAAGGTGCCTAACGACACGGGTGTGGTGTTGTTCCGCTATAAAAACGGCCTTATTGCAGAAATTATGTTTTCAAGTTCCTGTTCAGCGGCGGAGCTTACGACTGAGATATATTTTAAAAAGGGCGCTCTTATGCATTACGGCGGTGATGCGCCATCCCTCAGACTGCCCCATGAAAACATGCCTTCCCTTAAATGGTTTATTGAAGGGGAGGAGGACTGGCGGATAAGCGAAATACCTCTGCCCCCGGACCAGGGGGCAAGAATAGGGGCACAGGCTAAACCTTTGGCGGAGTTCTTAAAAGGAGAGAGAGGCCCTCTCTGCACGGCGGAGGAAGGGCGGGACTCTCTAAGAATGGTGCTTGCATGCTGCCTTTCATCACGGGAGGGCAGACGAGTATCTTTAAATGACGAGCGTATTTACGATATTTAAATTACGGCAAGGTTAATTAAAAAGAATCACCCCCGTCAGCATCAAGTGCCGGCGGGGGTAGATTAATTAAAAAATCAGTCTTCGGTTTGTGCAAGTTTTTCTTCAATTCTTAACAGCAAATCTTCCTGCGTGCCTTCACCGGTATCGTCAAAATACATCTCAAAATCCCTTATTCGGTTGTCGGTAGGCCCTAACCATACTGTAAGAATATTGTCCGTTGTAATTATCTGTCTCAGTGTATCCAACTCGTCACCGCTGAGTTCACTTGCCGTGACAATCAGTATATTCCCCGCATCCAGCATCAGGTTGGCTACTTCCCCAAGCCGGCGTATGTGCTCCTGCCTTTCCTGAACAATATTCATGGAGTCAACGCTTTTAATGTCCGCATCCACGCCGTATAAAAGGTTGCCGATGCCGAGGTAATAGGCGATTTTACCCTTTTGAATTAAAAACTTCTCCAAGGCTCTGGCGGTATTTTTTTTGTCAGTGTCTTTCGGGCCGGTCAGAATAATCATAAGGGATTTCTGGCCGTAATATTTTTCCCGTTCCTCAACCTCAATGCTGCTTTTAATCCACTTAATATCGCGCCGAACAAGGTTCTCGTTCAGTCGGCTGTCGTCTGCGGTATCCGTTATTATTCCGCCTCCGGCGATTTCGTAACCGTCTACTATAACAAAGCGCACCGTGTCCTCAAAGCGGCCCGCCAAGTCAAAGGCCAGAGGTCTGTCCAAATGAAAAACACAGCGGGCCACTTCGTGGCGTGCCACAAAAGATTGTTGAATATTCTGCAAAGTGGCGGCATTTAGGGCGGCTTCCACCTCAACCAGTCGGCAGCCCACCTGGGCGGAGCCGATTTTAATTTTATATTTTTTATCCTGAGAAAGAGCTTCCTTGCCCAACCAGAATACCGAGGCTTTAATTTTATTGCCTGTGAGAGGGCTTTCTTCCCCGATAATACTTATCAGCTCGCCCCGTTTAACATATATCTGTTCCGTCATACAAAATCCGGCGGCATAACCGGCACTTACGGCGGTTTTNNTCTTCCCTGAAGCCCTCAATGGATTTAACGGTGGTCTTTTTACCCGAGGGCAGAAAAACCACTTCATCACCTACTGAAAGTTTTCCCGAAGAAACGGTACCGGCTATAATTCGCCTGTCGTCGTTTTGCTGAGTGAACTTATATACATCCTGTACCCACATGCGCAGGGGCAAATCCTCCGCCGGTAAAACTTCCACAAAATTATCCAAAGCCTCAAGCACGGTGGGGCCGTTGTACCAGTCCAGTTTTTCGCTTGTCTCGGCTATGTTTATCCCTTCGAAGGCGGAAATGGGAATATAGCAGACGGGTTTCAGGTTTACCTGCTCTAAAAATTTGCCGTATTCCGCAGCTATGTTTTTGTATTTTTCTTCGCGTTCCCGTTCCGGTATCAAGTCAAGTTTGTTTATCAGAACGGCCACCTGCTTTATGCCCAACATGGAAAGCATATATCCGTGACGGCGGGAGTTTTCCTTAATCCCTTCGTTGGCGTCAATTACCAAAAGGGCGGCGTCGGCACGGGAAGCGCCTGTAATCATATTCTTCAAAAATTCAATGTGCCCCGGTGCGTCAATAATTATATATTTGCGCTTGGCGCTTTTGAAAAAACAGCGGGCGGTATCTATGGTAATCCCCTGGGCACGTTCATCTTTTAGGGCGTCCAGCAAAAAAGCATATTCAAAGGGCTTGGCATTACGTCTGCACAACTCCCTTACCATATCAAGCTTGCCTTCAGGCAAGGAGCCGGTGTCCGCCAAAAGGCGGCCTATAACGGTACTCTTGCCGTGGTCCACATGCCCGACAATCACAATGTTCATCTCTTTGGCTTCGCCGACAAAACCGTTTTGAGTTTTACATGTATCCATCTTTACGCAGTTCCTCCAACCCGCCGCCGTCTTCCTTATCCTGCTCCCTGCCGGAGCGCTCCGCTATGTTGGAAAACTTGCCGGTTTTAAGTTCTTCAATTATTTCATCCACCGTGCGTGCGTCCGAATCCACCGGACTTGTGCAGGGAGCACAGCCTAAGGAACGGTAGCGTTTGCCGTCGCCGTGGTTAAAGTAAAGGGGAACAACGGGCACATTTTCTTTGCGGATATGTTCCCAAACATCCAATTCCGTCCAGTCAAGCAGGGGATGGATTCTTATATGGGTGCCGGGTTCAAAATCCGTTTTATACTGTCCCCAAAACTCCGGGGGCTGATCCCCGACATCCCAGTCGTTATTTTTATCTCTGGGTGAAAAATATCTCTCCTTTGAACGGCTGCCCTCTTCGTCCGAGCGTATTCCCACAATCACTCCGGTATAGGGCTGGGTATTAGTATCGCGCTTATAAGTGCCGCTTTTGTGGTCCAGCCGGTAGCGGGGCCACTCACCGGAAAGGGTGTTGCGCAGGGCTTCGGTTTTAAGCAGTTTGCAGCATTCAAGCCTCGTGGCGTTGCCGTCGGGGAAGGTCTGTTTTTCTTCCAAGGCAAAGGCGTTTTCGCCATAGACCATGTCCAAATGCCATTCTTTTGCCAGATTATCCCGGTATTCGACCATCTGCGGTATTTTGTGGTGGGTATCTATATGAACCAAAGGGAAGGGGACATGACCGTAGAAGGCCTTGCGGGCAAGGCTGAGCATTACGGTGGAATCTTTACCTATGCTCCAAAGCATACAAAGGTTGTCAAAACGGTTGTAGGCCTCCCGCAGAATATGAATGCTTTTGTTTTCCAAATGTTCCAAATGTGTCATGTAATCTCCTCACTGTCGGGTAAATCAAAACGGTTTTCAATTCGATTTAGGATAAAGAATCCTTTTTCGTTCAAGGGGTTTTCTCTGTTATACCGCATAAAGGTGCCGTCGCCCTGTAAAAAGACTCCTCCGGCCTGTTCCACAATGCATTGCATTGCGGCGGTGTCCCACTCGTTGGTGTAGCCCGTACGGTAATAAACCTCCGCCTTGCCTTGGGCAATCAGGCAGCCTTTCAGGGAAGAACCTATCTGTATAACATCGGCAATTTTAGACTTGTTTTTTTCAAGCAAACTGTTGTGTTCAGCCCCTGAATGTGAACGGCTTGCCGCAACAGTGAGTCCCCGGGTCTTTGAACTGACAAATATCCTTTCTTCCGGGGCAAAATAAACTTTCCCTCCGTCTCCCTGCCTGTGGTATGCTCCCGACCCTTTGGCCGCATACCAAACACTCCGTGTCACCGGAGCAAAAACCACACCCATAACGGCTTTGCCGAAGTAAGAAAAAGCAATATTTACAGTGAATTCGCCGTTTCTCTTGACAAACTCTTTAGTGCCGTCCAATGGGTCCACAATAAAGCAGCCGGGGTTCAAAAGCCTCGCCTTGTCGTCACTGCTCTCTTCCGAAAGGATGGCAAAGCGGGGATAGGCCCGCTTCAATTCCCTGCAAATCAGAGTATTGGCAGCCAAATCCGCCGCTGTAAGAGGGGAACTGTCATCTTTATACTCAACGCTGAAATCCCCGTTATAGATTTTAATTATCTCTTCCCCGGCTTTTACGGCCAAATCCGCCGCAAATCGGGTCATATCTTCAAATGTTGCAAGCATTTCCATATAGTCAACCAGGGCATTTGCCGCCGCTTCCGGGCTCAAATCTCCGCAATTTAAAATAAGTTCGGGGTTTTCGGGCGGCTCATAAGGGGAAGAAATTCCGGTAAAGTTATCAATTTCTCCGGCCATTGCCTTTTTATAAAGACCCTTCGGGTCCCGCCGGGCACATTCTTCAACGGGTGTATTCACGAACACCTCAACAAAGGCATGTCCGGCATCAAAAGATACCTTTCTTGCCTCTTCCCTGTCTGCTGTGAAAGGGGAGATAGCGCTTACAATCGTAATCACCCCGGAAGAGGCTAAAAGTGTAGCAACATGTGAAAGGCGGCGAATATTTTCAGCCCTGTCCTCCGCGCTGAAGCCCAAATCTTTATTCAAACCGTGGCGCAGATTGTCGCCGTCAAGAACGCAGGCGAATTTACCCTTTTCCAACAAGGTTTTTTCCGCTAAATATGCAAGGGTGGATTTGCNNGTACCGCCGCTGCCCTTCCGCATAGATTGTGTCAAAAGCCAGCGAGGACTTGCCCGAGCCGGACAGCCCCGTCAGCCAAACGACAACACCCCTCTGCCCGAGCAAAGAAGCTCGTTGAGAGTTGGAAATCAATCCGGGATGCTTAAAAATATCAGACATTTTCCGTTCCCTTTCGATTAATATTATCGTTCCCGACGCTTGCCGCATACAATACTAATGCTTTTGTCTCCCGGAGTCAACTCATTGTTGAAAATAGCCTTATCCGGTGCTATACTTCCTTTTAACAACTTGACTGCGAGCAGTAGAAGTTGGATATATGAGTGTAAAGTGAGTGGGCTTTACAGGGAGGCGTGGTTAGACTGCTTATAACAATCATCGGACGGGGACATTCGGGTACCCGTATTATATCCCAAATACTTTCGGACAGCGGTGTATATATGGGGGAACCCCTAAATGATTCCTGGGATTTGGTTCCGCCTGAAAGCATGTACGAAGCCTGCAGGGTTTTCGGTAAATATGTGGGTTGGAGCGGGGGACTTTCCTGGGATTTTTCAAAAGTTTTATCTATGGAACCCGACCCTGCGTTTGTGCGCTTGATTGAAGATTACCTTAGCAGTGTACTCGGCAGTAAGGCGGAAAATAAAGGCTGGAAAATTCCGGAAACTACCCTCTGTTACCCTTGGATATTGAAAATGTTCCCCGAAATAGTTTGTATTCACTGGGTACGTGACCCCCGGGATTGTATTCTTTCCGGCCACGTTACCGATGATTTGTCGGATTTTAATATTCAGTACCCAAAGGTGAAAGATGTAAGGGAAATGCGTGCCGTTAGCTGGAAATACCAGCGGGAACTTATGAAAGCCACTCCTGAACCGAAAAGGCTGCTGAAAATCCGTTTTGAAGATATGATCTTTAAACAGGATGATACTTTGGCCAGGCTGGAATCCTTCTTGGGATTTAAACCCGCTAAAGTTAAAGTGCGAACCGATTCCGTAGGTCGCTGGAAGACTGATTCCGGCAACCATATGTTCGACTTTTTTAAAGAAGATATGGCGGAATGCGGCTATGAGTTTTAATATACCAAGCGGGCGGGCAAAAGAGTTGCTCGCCCGTAAATTCTGAGTGTTCACAATTTGCTCATTATTTCTTTTCAAAAATGCAAAATCATTTTTGTAAAACGGTGTAAAAGAAGTTTGTTAGATTTAAATTCGGAGGTGTTTCTATGATTAACCGTGCACAGATTAAAGAAAACGCAAAGCAAGCCCTTAAACCCCGCTTCGGTCTTGCAATTGTCGTCAGCCTCATAACTTTTATCCTTGTCGGCGGCTCCGGCGGTTTAGGCGGCGGCTTGGGCAGTTTTAACGGATTTAGAATTATCTACAGCAATCCGTCTGATAACGGGTCGAACGGAGATGTGTCAGGGTATCCGTTTGCGGATTTAAAAGACTGNNATCTTTTTTGCGGCTGTCTCCGCTTTGATGTACAACATCTTTGTTGCGGGTCCCGTTACTGTAGGCAACAGCCGCTATTACCTGATGAACCGGCTTGGCTACGGGGATATAGGAACTCTATTTTCGGTTTTTAAGCCGGGTTATTTGAATATAGTAAAAGGCGTTTTGATTAAAGGTATCTATATTTTTCTTTG
>DCTF01000003.1 GCA_002329225.1 Ruminococcaceae bacterium UBA1447 | reverse complement strand
TACTCTCAACTTGTTCGGATTTAATCCGCTGCATCTCTTCCTTTCCGCTTTTGTTGGTATACATGGAATTGCGGTAAACCACAAAACGGTAGAATAAAAACTCGGTAACCAAATTGGTCAGCATGGCGGCGGCGCTTACGATATACGTTAACGGTTTTGAGGCACCTTCCGGGGCAAAATATTTGACCCCAAGAGTAGATAAAGGAGTAAAAACGGCATAATAGGCGGCCACCTTGAGCATTGCTACGGNNGGTACATTGGCGGCGGACTTAAAAGTAAAGCGGCGGTTGAGCGTGAAATTATAAAGCACCGACAACACAAGACCGCTGAGGTATGACAACCAGGGGGGAGAGGAGGTAAACTCATTTAGTAATGTAAGCGTACCCGCTTGGATAACACCGGCGGAAATTGAAAAAACAACAAACTTGATACCTTGAATAAAGTTCTGCTTTTTGGTAGGAACAACGCCTTTCTGCCGACTCATACACTTCCCCTTTCAAAAACCGTATTGCTGACAAGATAATATCTTTATTCAAAGCAGTTGTCAAACTTCTGCTGTATTTATATTCCTTCCTTCAGGTTTTGCTTTCAACAAACCATTTGTTATTTTCTAAAAACAGAAAGGTTTCCTTATTCCTTATAACGCAAGTATATCTTATCCCCGCCCCTCCCGCCTTGAGAGAAGCCGCATTGCAAACTCTTGTTATTTTATCAATCTCGTAAACCCTGCCGTCTTCCCATGTGATGGACAGGGGCGTTATTCTCCCCTCCCTGTCCTGCTTAATCAGTACATCCACATAAACTTTGCGGGCCATTTTCTCCTCCCCTTTTATTGCGGCTTAAAATAACCTATCGGATGGATTACGTTTTCGCTGTAGGGATTAAAACCTGAAAGCCCCCTGTCGGTGAGCATAAGCCCCCGCTGTACGCAGAAATTACCGAAACGCTCTTTGAGTTCATCCACCGTTTTATCCAACCGCTGAGCCTTTGCCCTACGCTGAGCACAGCCGTACAGGTCCAGCTGAGCCGGAAAGTCTTCCTGCTCAAAATCCGTGCAGCTGATACCGATACTGCGAACGGGCCGCCTCCAGTTATAATTTTTTCTGAAAAGTTCCATAGCTTTTTTTGTAATTTCCCCGGTATCGGCACTGTAGGCGGGCAATTTACCCTGACGTTCAATCCGTAAAAGGGCGTTATCCCTCACGGTTATACATACGGTCTTGCAGCAAAAACCCTGCTCCCGCATACGCCGGGCAACACTTTCGCCCAGAACATACATGAGCACTTTAACATCCTGTTCGTTTTCCAAATCTCTTGGGGCGGTGGAACTGTTGCCGATAGACTTTACAACCGCTTTATTGCCCATTTTTGAAACCGGCTCATTATCCAGCCCGTTGGCAAACACATGGTACATATACCCGGTCTTTCCTAAAAGCATGTGCAGATACTCCGGAGTACACAGGGCAATATCCCCTATGGTAAAAATACCGCAGCTGCGGAATCTGGCGGCGGTAGAGCGCCCCACATACAGCAGATTCTGCGCCGGTAAAGGCCAAACAATATCTTTAAAATTCCGTTTTGTAATTTGGGTAACGGCATCAGGCTTTTTATAATCGCTGCCTAATTTTGCAAATATTTTGTTGTAACTTACCCCTATGCTGACGGTGATACCCAACTCAAATTTTACCCTGCGGCGAATTTCTTCCGCAATTGTCATACCGTTACGGAAAATTCCGCTGCCCGTCACATCCAGCCAACATTCGTCTAACCCGAAGGGCTCTATTTGGTCGGTATAGTCGGCATAAATCTCCCTCGTGAGGGCGGAAAAGCGCAGATAAAGAGGGTAATTGGGCTTAACAACTACCAAATCGGGGCATTTTTGCCTCGCCTGCCAAATAGGCTCCGCCGTCTTAATACCGAACTTGGAGGCGATTTCATTTTTTGTCAACACTATTCCGTGACGTAAGTCTTCATCCCCGCCCACTATAACGGGCCTGGAGCGTATTTCCGGCCGATGAAGACATTCCACCGAGGCGTAAAACTTATTGCAGTCCACATGTAAAATTGAGCGTTCCATTTTTCCTCTCCGGTTATCGAACATTTGTTCGCCTTCGTTCCTATTTTAACCGTCGGAACAAGCTTTGTCAACACAATAAAGGTGATAAATTTCTTCTTTTTTTTACATTTCCATATATTGCGGACGGCATTTTTTACTCCCCAACATCTGCTCTTTTTCGGGTTTATAAAAACTATTTTCTCGCTGTTGTATCACCTCCCGGTTTTTGTTATAATGCCGAAGTAGTTTAATTTTGTCGGAGGTCTTTTATATGAAAAAACTTATGAGATCTGTTATCTCAACTATCCTTTGTGTTTGCCTTATGCTCGGCACTACGGTGACGGGCACCGCCCTTCCCGCAACCGCCGCCAAACCCGCAGCAGTCAATATTTCCGCACAAACCCCTGTTGGAGATACTACTTTGGGCAACATTTTTGCAAAAGTTGTCAACTTTATCAGCGATTTTGTAATAAACGGAATTGTCCTCGGCGCTCTGCGCAACTCCGTCCCCTTTTCACCGGCTATTAAAGATTATTCCACATTTGATTTGGATGCCTACGGTGATTTTTATCCCGGGCATGAAAGCTTCTTGACCGAACCGGCTCAAGGCGCCCGTTGGAACTTGGGTTATTCGCAGAAGTCTATTATACCTGCCGATTTCGGCCCCAGGAAATATGCTCGCGGCAGCATGATTCCTTACGGATATACCAACGAGAACTTAAATGACCTGAAGGTACGCACCGTTGCCGTTGACGACGGCAGCGGCAGAGGAATAACGGTATTCGCCGCTATCGACTGCATCGGTATAGCCAACGCCGATGTACGCAAAATCCGCGCCGCAGTAGAGGACTTTGCTGAGGAAAACAATATAGTGAGCATCAATGTTTCCGCCACCCATACCCACAGCGGTATTGACTCCCAAGGAGTTTGGACAGATCCGGCAGGAGTGGTGATTAATAATATCTTCACTTCCGTCACCGGGATAGGAAAACTCAAAAGCGGTGTGAACAGCACATTTTTAAACACCCTCATAAATCAAACGGCGGCTTCCATAAAAGAGGCTTGCAATAATATGACCCCCGGCACCCTCACCCTTGCCAAGAAAGATATGTCTGGTTACATCTACGACAGAACTGCTCCCATAACTTTTGACCCCTTCCTTTACCGTTTGGAGTTTTCCCCCGACAATGCTTCCGTTAAGCCCACGGTAATAGCCACACTGGGCGTACACCCCGAGGTCACCAGCTATTCTTTCGATGCTATTTCCGGCGACCTTGTCTATTATATGGAAGAGGTAATAAACCGGGCCGGCTCCAACTTCATCTTTATTCAGGGCAATGTGAGTACCACCACCTCTTTCCGCCCACTTTCCAATGACGGCCTGCCCGACCTTAATGACCACGAGCAGACCGTGCGCTACGGCTATGAATTTGGGTTTATCACCTTAGGGCTTTCCCTCAGCGAAGACGAGTGCGCCGCCCTCAACATAGCCTGCGGCGACCCCTTAGGTGTAGAACTGTACGCCGGGCAAGAACACTACACTGTTTGGTATGAAGGCTGGGAACCCGTTGAAGAAAAAGAAGTGGCTCCCCTGTTCAATGTCCGTATGAGTCAATTTTTAATAAAGTCAGACAACAATGTTTCAAACTCCATTTGCAAAGTCAGCCTTACCAACAACCAATTTGTTTATGACAGGAAAACTCACACCTACTACACAATTTCGGAACTGGGCTACCTGCAAATAGGCGACGGAGACCTGCAGGTATTCTTAAGCCCCGGCGAATTGATGGGCGAACTGCTTATGGGCGGCTCCGGCCTTTACGGATTTAAGTATAAGAGCCTCCGGGAGCAGTACGGTGAAAACATAATTGTCTGCGACCTTGTTAATGACGCTTTAGGCTATGTGGCTGCCGACCCGAACTATGTTGTGATAGGCATGCAGTACAACGAAGGTGCCGACAAATTTGACAGCGACACCTGGTGCCTGTTGGTTTCTTTAGGCAGAAACACAGGCTCAACCCTATTTGAGAAGTTTGAAGAAATTGTAAAAAGCACAAAATAGTTTTCAGCCTGTAAAGTCTTACAGCTTTACAGCAATTTCAGCATAAAAAGCATAAAAACACCGCCGCATCAGGGACTAAAACCTGTCTGCGGCGGTATTTTTGTCTTATTCTTAATTTTTTTTCGTCGGCAAGAATGCTGTATGCCAGGTCGGGATAATCCGTCATAATGCAGTCCGCGCCGATGTCCCTGAGGTAATACATATGCTCCGCCTTATTTATTGTCCAATATTGAACCGCTATGTTGTAACCGTGGGCATAATCAATAAACTCTTTTGTACCCAGGTTTATTATCTCTCTGCCGCCTATCCGATAAACGCCGTAAGGTATTTGCAAAAGGGAGTAGCGAATGTCATAACGGTTCAAATCCGCTCCGGCTTTAAACAGACGGTAAAACTTCAGCACTTCCGGCGGGCCTGCAGAGCGGCGCATTCCCGGGCAGGCGGCGTCATAGTGTTTTGAAACGGAGGGATTAAAACTTGCCGCTATCACCTCGCCGAACATATCCCGCTCCTTTAAAACTTTGTATAGCCTGTCTGCGGCGGCGGCGCCTGTTTTGCCCCGGTTTTTAACGTCTATACTCCAATAATAGCGTTTATCACCCCGGGCAAGCACATGGTCAAGGATTTGGTCGACCGTGTGTACCCGCAACTCTTCGGGAATATTGTCACCTCTTAGCCCTCTGTAAGGGAATTTGCCGTCTTTTTCAAAGTTTTCGCCTAAGTTGAGCATCTTAAGCTCGCTGAAATTATAATCTATGGGGTAGACATTCTTTTTTCCGAAAGCCTCCTGAGCGTTGCTGGTAGCGTCAAAAGTTCTGTTGTGCAGCACCACAAGCTCTCCGTCTTTTGTGAGGTGAACATCCAGTTCAAACAAATCAATACTAAACTCTGCGGAATTCAGGCAGAGGTCAAAGGCCATAAGAGTGTTTTCAGGCACAATGCCCGCACCTGCACGATGGGCGGCTATAAGGGGTTTTCCGTGCGGACGGATGTAAGGGTTAGGGGTTATTTTTGTTTTATCAGCAATCATAATCCGGCCTCCTTAACCGTGTTTTACCTGCTACTCTTTACCTGTCCAGCAATAGGTGCATATGTTTTCCGCACCGATGCCGATAGCGTCCAGCATATCGTCAACATTTTGGTAACGTAAAGATGTAAAATTCAGTTCCCTGCCTATATCCTTAACCATGGCGCAATATTTTTCATTGCAAGGGTTACCATACTCGGCGGGGTCTTCCAAATCCCTGCCCTCCAGGCGTTTAATCGACCGGCGGGTGGCAAGGTCGGATTCGGAACGGGAATCTGAGAAGTTCAAGTATTTACAGTTAAAAAGAATCGGAGGACAGGCAGAGCGGATATGCACCTCTTTTGCATAGCAGCGGTAGAGCAGATTCACCGTTTCGCGCATTTGGGTGCCCCTCACAATGGAGTCGTCACAAAAGAGCAGGCGTTTGCCCATAATAAGCTCGGGGATTGGCATTAACTTCATTCGTGCGACAAGGGAACGGAGTTCTTTACTCTGAGGGGTAAAACTTCTGGCCCAAGTGGGGGTATATTTTACAAAGGGGCGGCTGTACGGGATTTTCGACTCATTGGAATAACCTATGGCGTGAGCTACACCGGAGTCGGGTATACCCGCCACCATATCTGCCTCTGCATCATCCCTGCGGGAGAGAGCGGCGCCGTTCTTATAGCGCATCATCTCTACATTCATGCCCTCATAAGTGGAGGAGGGATAACCGTAATAGACCCACAAAAAGGCGCAGATACGCATTTTATCCCGTGGCGGGGCAATTTTTTCAATCCCCTCTTTCGTAAGCAAAACTATTTCGCCGGGGCCGAGCTCGTAAACGGTTTTATAGTCGAGGTTTGTCAGCGTACACGACTCAAAGGTGACGCAGTGAGAAAGGGTAACGGTTCCGTTCGTTTCTTCAACCTCTTTTTTACCTATTATCAGCGGCGTTCTGCCCAGTTTATCCCGGCAGGCATAAATACCCTGAGGGGTTAAAAGCAAAACGGAACAGGAACCTTCCACCGATTCCTGCACCGCAAGCAAACCGTCTTTAAAAGTTTCTTGACCGTCAATGATAACGGAAACCAATTCCGTCTGGTTAAACCGACCCTTATTTATCTCCATAAAATGAATGTTGGGGGTTTGAAAACTCTTTTTGACAAGGTTGTCGGCATTGTTGATTCTGCCCACTGTGGCAATAGCGTAGCGGCCCAAATGTGAATACACCGTTAGAGGCTGTGGTTCTCTGTCGCTTATGCAGCCTATCCCCATGGAGCTTTTTATCCCTGCAAGTTCATCTTCAAACCGGGCTCTGAACTGGGTGTTTTCAATATTATGTATGGAACGGTTAAAACCCTCTTCCGTCCAAAAGGCCAGACCGCCTTTACTTGTCCCCAAATGGGAATGATAGTCCGTACCGAAATAGACATCCGTTACGCAGTCACCGGTAGATACAGCGCCGAACAAACCGCCCATAATAAACACCCCTGCAGTTTATTTTTATCCTGATAATTATAGCACTCCGCCGTGGTTATATCCATAAAAAATTGACAGAATCGCTTTGCTACATCACGGAGATAAAACGGGGCTCCTTGCATTTCACGGTAAAAGCAATAAAAGTGTGATTAAAATCACAAAAGCATCAATAATAATGTGATTTTTGTTGTAAATCAAAAGCAAACAGCATATAATACAATAAATGTGTGAATATAAACACAAAAACATCAATAATAATGTGAGGGGATAAATATGGAGCGATTGATTTTATCAAAACTGCTGGAATGGAAAAATTCTCCCTATCGAAAACCGCTGATATTAAAGGGTGTGCGTCAGGTAGGTAAGACTTGGATTCTCAAAGAGTTCGGCAAGCGCTATTACGAAAATACAGCCTACTTTAATTTTGATGAAAACGAGGAATATAAGCAGTTTTTTGAGACCACTAAGGATGTGGAGCGCATATTACAAAATCTGATGATGGCCAGCGGTCAGATAATTGTGCCGGAAAAGACCTTTATTATCTTTGATGAGGTTCAAGACTTCCCCAAGGTTATCAACTCAATGAAGTATTTCTGCGAGAATGCCCCACAGTATCACATCGCTTGTGCCGGTTCTCTGCTGGGTATCGCTCTGGCTAAACCTACTTCTTTCCCGGTGGGTAAAGTCAACTTCATGCAGATTGACCCTATGACTTTTAATGAATTCCTGTTTGCGAACGGTGATGAAAACTTTGCAAGTTATTTGGAAAGCGTGGAAACCTTTGAGCCGATTCCCGACGCCTTTTTTAATCCCCTTTACGAAAAGTTAAAAATGTANNCCGGAGGCATGCCCGAATCTGTACTGATGTGGACACAGGCACGGGATATTTCCGCCATGCAGGAAGCTCTGTCCGGAATAATTGACGCTTACGAGCGGGACTTTTCTAAACACCCGAATGTCAGCGAATTTCCTAAGATTTCCATGATATGGAAATCCGTTCCGTCCCAACTTGCAAGAGAGAATAAAAAGTTTATCTACAATGTCATCAAAGAAGGGGCAAGAGCACGGGAGTATGAGGATGCCTTGCAGTGGCTGGTAGATGCCAGACTGGTACACAAAATCTACCGCAGCAGCGCTCCCGGT
>DCTF01000103.1 GCA_002329225.1 Ruminococcaceae bacterium UBA1447 | reverse complement strand
GCAAACATCTGTTTGCTCCCCCGTTTCAACTGAATTTTAAAAGTCGATAAAGTTCATGGAAATATCGAAAGCTTTAACGGAATGTGTTAAGGCGCCCAGAGAGATAATATCCACACCCGTTTCCGCCACGGCGGCCAAATTTTCAAGAGTAATACCGCCGGAAGCCTCTAAAATCGCTCTGCCTCCTGCAAGTTCCACCGCCTTTGTCATGGCGGGGATATCCATGTTGTCAAGCATGATTATATCCGCCCCCGCTGCCAAAGCTTCCTCCACCTCTGCCGGAGAGGCGGTTTCCACCTCGATTTTTGTCATATGACCGAGATTTTCTCTCAGACGGGTCAGGGCGGCGGTTATGCCGCCGGCGGCCTGAATGTGATTGTCTTTGAGCATGGCCGCATCCGAAAGATTAAAACGGTGATTTTTACCCCCTGCACAGGTGACGGCATACTTTTGCAGTGCTCGGAGTCCCGGCAGGGTCTTTCTTGTGTCGGTAATATGGGCTTTGGTATGTTTTACCGCCTCAACTGCTTTGGCCGTTTGGGTGGCTATGCCGGAAAGGTGCTGAATAAGGTTGAGGGCGGTGCGTTCCCCTTTGAGTAAAGCGAGGGTCTGCCCCGTAAGTTCGGCTATGACCTCACCCTTGACCAGGCGGTCGGAATCCTTTTTGTCGGTTTTAAAAGTAAAAGAGGGATCCAACAGCTCAAAAACACGCAAAAAGACCGGCAGTCCGCAGAGAACCCCTTCATCCTTTGAGATTATTTCCGCCCGGCAACGCTCGGCGGGGTCAAACAGATATTCCGAGGAAATATCCGTATAGTTGACATCCTCCATAATTGCCCGCCTGATTAAATCATCCAGATAAAATTGTTCAACCATTGAACACTCCTCCTTATCCGCATCCGTCGGATGCTGAAAACGGTTATTCAAAATTTTGTGCGGCATCCTGCAAAATTAAACAGGCCACGGTCACAAGACTTTTAGCCTCGCAAAAATCCGCCGTTTGAGCAAAACGGCCGTTTTGCAGCCTTTTCATAAACTCTTCCACTCTCTTAAGCCCCTGTCTGACGGCGGAGGGGTTGGGGATTACAAAATATGCCCGCTGCATAATCTCCCGCACGGCGGTGCGGATGCCCGTAGGCAGAGGCGCTCCGGAAAAATCGTCCGGGCAGGGCCCGGGGTTAACCCGGGCAAAACCGGCATCCAGACACTTGATTATATCCAGGGCGGCTCTTCTGCCGAAAACCAAACCTTCCAAAAGTGAGTTGCTTGCAAGACGGTTGCCCCCGTGAACGCCGGTGTGGGCACATTCCCCGGCGGCGTACAGGCGCGGGAGGGTGGTGCGGGCGTTGAGATCCACATCAATGCCCCCCATAAGATAGTGCTGGCAGGGGTAGACGGGGATAAGGTCTTTGGAAATATCTACGCCCCGGGCAAGGCAGGCCTCGCTTATTGCGGGGAAGCGGTCAAACAGAAATTCCCGGTCTTTGTGCGTTATATCCAGAAAAAATTCGTTGCTGCCCGTGCGCCGGGATTCCAATACAATGGCCCGGGATACCACATCTCTGGGAGCAAGTTCCAGCCTTTCATCATAACGGTCCATAAAACGCTGTTTGTCACAGTTGAGAAGATAAGCGCCCTCGCCCCTCACCGCCTCGCTTATTAAAAATTGTTCCCTGCTGTTCGGGGAATTAAAGGCGGTGGGGTGGAACTGAACCGCACTGATGTTTTTAATTTTTGCCCCCATCTCGTAGGCAAAACGGATGCCGTCGCCCGTGGCGGTGGCGGGGTTGGTGGTATAGCGGTAAACCCGGCCTATTCCCCCCGTGGCGAGGATTACAAAACTTGCGTAAACGCAGGAGTATTCCTCTCCCCGCAGAAGGTCGGCACGAAAGCCCCCCACTACCCGTTCAATGTTGATTATCATCGTATTTTCTTCAAGTTGTATATTCGATTTTTGGGCGGCAACCTTTGTGAGCTTTTCCGCAATCTCTTTGCCGGTCCGGTCCTTGTGGTGGACTATCCTGCGGCGGCTGTGCCCCCCTTCAAGGGTCATGTTCAGCTCGCCGTTTTCGTCCTTGTCAAAGTCCACGCCCATTTCAATGATTTTGCGAATATCCTCCGGCCCTTCATGAACCAGAACTTCCACGGCGTCAATATCGTTTTTGTAGCTTCCCGCCACAAGAGTATCTTTTACATGGAGGTCAAAGCTGTCGTCATCATGCTTCAGCACACCGGCTACCCCGCCCTGGGCTAAAGCGGTGGAACAAATCTCCCGAGACTGTTTTGCAAGCATAAGCACACTCGTATCACAGCCGAATTGTATGGCCGCATAAAGGCCGGCAATTCCGCTGCCCGCTATGAGTACATCGTAAGACTTTTTCATCCTTACAGCCTCTTGAAGATAAGATTTTTTCTACCGGAGGGGAAAAGAAGTTTCTTCAACGCACAGTATAACACTGTTTAAAGAAATTGGGAACACACTTTAAAATGTAAAAAAGAAAAAAGGTGCCGACAAAGGC
>DCTF01000135.1 GCA_002329225.1 Ruminococcaceae bacterium UBA1447 | reverse complement strand
AAATGAATTACCTTGGGAATTATTTTACTCACCGCCCGAAGAAATTGCTTTTATACCCGGCAATCGAGTATCTGGCAAACCAGAAGAAAGTGCTGTATAACACTAAAGTGATGATATATATGAGTTTTTCATCTTTTTTCTTGAAACTGTTTTTTACGAGCCAAACAGTCAGGAGTATGTAGTAAACCGAAGTATAGATTGCGAATCTGGCAAAAATCCAGTTATAGAGGGAGATAAGATAAAAGCAAAAATTTATGACCGAGAGGTTAATCAGAACATCTCCGGTAAAACCGAGGCTACGAAGCCTTTCTTTTGAAAAATAGGCTATAACGACAGGCACCAAGACAACTATAACCCGGATAAGACTTGAGCCTTTTTCAATCCCTTCAGTAAACCACCCGCTTTCTTCATAAATTGAAAAATCGGATTCGGCAACCACACGGAGAAAACCCGGTAAAAACGCATCAAATAAAAGGGTGGCAAGCATACTGAAAAAGATGATTGCGTACGAGGTCGGCGACCAGGCTTTACGCCTTACGATAAAGTATATAGGGAGCATAATAATTGCCGAGGAGTGAACCGCTGCTGAGGCAAGCACAACAATCAGGGCATATTTCAGCCACGACCGTTTATCTTGGGAAAACATATATTTTGCTCCAGAAATAAGAATACCGGCGGCCATATATTGGCGCATTCCGTTAAAAGAAAACGTGTAGTAAGTGGTGGCCACAAACAGAAAAATGCCGAGTTCGTAAGAAAACGAATAACGGTACAGAATATAAATAACCGGCACGCAGGAAATCACAGCGCCTATGTAAATTAAAATCTGGGGTTTGTCCGTCATCTGCCGTAAAATATAGGTTAAGCAGCCGTACAGGTACTCCCTGTCGCCGAGGCGGGGCTTTTCCAAATTATTGCCCATAACTGCAAAGCCGTGCATATTATAAAAAGTGTCCCCGAGGTTGTTGCGCAAGCCGGAGAACAGGGTAAAAAGAATTGCGGGAATTAAAAAACCTGCGGGGTTGGGAAGCCTTTGGCCCAACTCTCCGGCGGCGGCTAACGGGTAGCGCACGGAGAAAAGAGCGGTGGCAAAACAAATTATGAAGACTACGGTTAAATAAATCATTTTGTCCTCTGTCAGCGCTTATGTTTTATCAGAATAAAAAGCCAAAGTAAAAATCCGGCGGGAGCGCAAAGAAGCGTCAAAGCTTTTTTAGGCGATTCGGAAAGCCAGTTTTTGTTTTTTGAAATCAAACAGGAAGATATGTAATGAACACACTGCCTGAGGCGATAGGGAAAATCCGCATAGGGCAGGCTCATGCAGAGCAGTCGGCTGTATGAAAAGCCTTTGGGGTTATTCATATATTGACGGTACATGTTTTTTGTTGAACCGTCCTGCAAATATTCCACAATGCAGACGACCTCATTGAGGTTCAGTAATTTATAGTCCAAGTCGAGCATACAATACTTTGTGGCAAGGTTTAAATACTTTTCATCCTCAAAGACCGGATAAGGGTAAAGCTTTGTCAGCTCGGAACGCAAAATAAACTTTTTGTCCCCCTTGACTCCGGCTTTGTAATAATACTCATAGTAGGTGGCGCAGGCTAAGTTTTCGGGGAAGGCGGTTCCGATAATGCTGCCGTCCTCATAAGCATCAAGAGCTAAAAAACCCGATACGGAATCATCCTTTTCACTGTTCATCCAAAAGTTTTTGATTTTTGCAACCGCATCGTCGGGCATATAGTCGTCCGAATCGATACAGGTGTTGAGTTCGGTTTCGATATTCTCATAGGCTAAATTATGTGCGCTGTGCATTCCGCCGTTTTCTTTATGGAAATAGAGAATTTCAAAACCGTTGTCGGCGCTTTGCCATTCCTTTATCAAAGCGGCGGTTTCATCCGTTGAGCCGTCATCCACAACCATCCAAATGAAGTCTTTGCAGGTCTGCCGCCTTAAAGACTCATAACATTTATGCAGCGTATAGGCCCTGTTGTATGTAGGAGTAAAAACGGTTAAAAAAGGCAAGGCATTTCTCCTATATCAGTTCAAGCGCACGGGCTATCATTTTCTCACAGCGCATATACTCGTTGAAGTATTGATAATTAGCCTGCATCATACGGCTTCTTTTTTGATTGTCGAAAAGTTCCGCAACTTTTTCCACACATTCCGTAACATTATTAAAGGTCAGATAGTTTACGTTTTTNNCTTTGATGCGGCGATGTATTCGGCAAACTTCCAACCCGTGGAACGGTGCAGCCCGCTTGTGGCAATATGAATGTCGAAGCGCTTCATATGGTCAAGATACTTGTCTTTTCTGCCCGTTTGAGGGGTTTCCAAAACGATATCGGGATAAGAGGATTTGGAAAAATCCGCAGGAATGACTCCGCCGAAAAAGCGTGAGCCGAACTCCTTGCGGCATAGTCTGATACAGGCCGCTCTGGTTTCGTTTATCAAAGAACGTTCTTCGCTTTTTTCGTTTGTCAACTGCCCTTTAAAATCTCCGGCAGGGTTCCAAAGTCTTGTCATAAAAAGCACTTTCGGTTCCGGTGAACATACGGGTAACGCTTTGAAGTTTTTTTCGAACACATGGCCGTTATAACAGGCGGTTCCCGGAATTTTTCTGACAACCTTCTTCAGTTTTTCTTTGGAAGGATCGCAGGGCACGGGGTCGTGAGCCGCACTTTCAGGGGCAGTCACCCAGTAATTCGGAGCGGTGGCCTTAATTTTTTCGGGGGATTTGAGAACCCGGTTCATGTCGGTATTAAAACTGCGTTTTACAAGGACATCACATCTGTCAAGCAGGCCGTTATAGAACTGCACATATCCGTTTTTACATTCGGGCAGATTGTCATAGCCGTCATTCATATCAAAGATGTAGAGTTTGTCTTCCGTTTCCGCTTCCAACATGTTATAGGGGAGCCTTCGCTTATCATCGGGTTTAAGGGGAATAATCGTCAGGTTAAGAGTCCCCGCTCTGCCGAGGGCTTCAAAACCGGCAATCACCTGATAAAGATGCAGCGGAACCTCACTNNAATCCCCTCAACTTCTTTCGCTGTGCTTTTAATATCGTAACCGGCTGATACGGCTTTCTTCCAGGAATCCGTTCGGTCCGCACCTGACTTTTTTATATTCCGAGCCCAAATTTCGGCATTGTCTAAAGGTAAAAATCTAAGGGGCGCCCCTCCGAAATCCGCCTCCCGTGTGACTGTGTCTGAAACCAGACAATCAGCCCCCGAACACTGAGCTTCCACAAGGGCCAGAGGCAGACCTTCAAATTTTGAGGGCAATAAAAAAACATCGGCCCTTTGCAACAATCTTTCCACATCATCTCTCAAGCCTAAAAAACGGACACAGCCATCGATTTTAAGTTTTTTCACCTTTTCGATTGCCGTATTTTTCAGGGGGCCTTCCCCAACCAGCAGTAAAACCGAGTTTTTGTTTTTGCCGTGATAAGCCGAAAACACGTCCAACAAAAACAGGTGATTTTTCTGGACGCANNCCGCCGTATCCTGCCCGACATCCAACTCCTCACCCATCTGTTGGCGCATTTCGGAGTTGAAGCGAAATTTCTCCGTATCTATTCCGTTTTTTAATACGGTTGCCCTTTCATAATAACCGGGATAAAGCCACCGGGCCGCACATTCGGAGCAGGCAAGCAAACAATTGGCTGATGATTTAATTTTGCCGCGGCAACGGTTTTTGTAGAGATTTTCCGGAACGGCGGCAAGACCGATTCTTGTGAACCTGCTGTTGTGGGCATGAGCTATACGCAGAGGAACTCCCGCTTTTTTAGCACAGGCAAGAATAATTCCGGTGGTTGTTTCCAAATGGGAGTGAACGATTTTAAATTCGGGATGGGCGGAAAAGAATTCCGTCAGTTTCTTTGTATAAAGATAAGGGCCGAGTTTTTTCAGGTTTTTCATTCGATAAATCCGGCCGCCCAACTGTTCAATTTCACTCTGATAATACATTTCTCCCGCTTCATTAACCAGAAAATCGAACGCATACTTTTCCCGGTCGATGTTGCGTAATATATTCATTATCAAGCTCTCCGCTCCGCCGCAGTTCATAGAGTTTAGCACATGAAGAACCCGTTCAGTATCCGGCATAAACCGCCATCATCTCCTCTATCACCGCTTCGACCTTGTAGGGAACAGCGGAACTGACCGCTTTATCCGACATTCTCTCATATTTCAGTTTATCATCGGCAAGTTCGGCAACCTTTCGAGCCATTTCTTCGGGGGATTCGGGGTGCACTAAAAAACCGTTGCCGCCGTCTTTTACAAGTTCCCTGTGCCCTCGGTTATCAGTAGCTATAACCGGTAAACCGCAGGCCAAGGATTCCATTACGTTTACGGGAAGGCCCTCTCTTAAACTTGAGGCAACCTCCATATCACACATGGGCAGAATGTTATGAACATCGTTGCGGTGGCCGTAAAATTCAACAAAATCGGCAACACCCAAATCTTCGGCTCTCTTTTTAATCTTACCTTCGGTAAAATCCTCCCCGACAAGGATGTGGCGGACATCCTTCCTTTGTTTTATCAGTTCTGCTAAAGCCCTGAGTAAAAAAGTCTGGTTTTTGTTGCGGTTTATTTCGGACACATAAATCAGCAAAAGGGTGCTGTCGGAATAACCGCATTGTGCCCTCAACCTGCTTTTTTCCTGTTGGGAAATCCGCTTAAAACGGTTGCCGTCATAACCCACGCCGTGAACAAAAAAAGTTTTGCCGGCCTTTAAATGTTTTGAGGCTAACGAATAATCTTCCTTGTTGATTGTAATAAGACCGTCCGTTACTCGGGAAAGCAACCTTTCAACCGAAAAAAACACAAGCCAACTGAGCAGGGAAGAACCCTTGTAGAAATGAAAACCGTGGGCAGTATAAATAACTTTTGTCCCCCCGTTTCCGCTGCCAATCTGTGCGACCCTTGTCAGTACGCCTCCCATAGGCGTTCCGCAGTGAATAATGTCATAGCCGCCCTGTTTTATTATGCTTTTTATTTGCCGGTAAGCCTCGATATGCTTAAGGCTCATGGGACTGCGTTCGATATGGACATTATAAAGACGGTGGCAACCGTGAAGCGGAGCTTCACCTGTGCACAGGCAGTCAACCTGCCATCCCTCGTCAGCAAGGCGTTCAAAATATGGCAGGTAAAAGGCTTGAAAATGTTTTACGACCGTTGCAACGAAAAGGATTTTTTTCAAACGCTGTCTTCCCATTCAAAATAATATCGCTATATTTCAGTTTAGAAAGGCTCCTGAGATACGGTTTTTTTCGATTCCCGATCAGCCTCAAAACGCCGGACCTGTTTACCGTCTTTGTCATTTATTCCTTCACACTTTAA
The DNA here is from genome assembly GCA_002329225.1 of Ruminococcaceae bacterium UBA1447. Classification (GTDB taxonomy): domain Bacteria; phylum Bacillota; class Clostridia; order Oscillospirales; family Acutalibacteraceae; genus UBA1447. The sequence goes on along the minus strand of DCTF01000135.1, from coordinate 2,575 downwards.
CACATTCATGAAGGTTTTAATAAATATCTTCAAATCCAGCAAAAAACTTAAATGTTCCACATAATAAACATCGTATTCAAATTTTTCTTCCCAAGTGATTGCATTTCTGCCGTTAACCTGAGCAAGTCCCGTAAGGCCGGGAAGCACTTCATGCCGGCGTAACTGGCGGCTGTTATAAAGAGGCAAATACTCCGTTAGCAAGGGGCGGGGACCGATAAAGCTCATATCCCCTTTTAGGATATTGAACAGTTGAGGCAGCTCGTCCAGACTGGTTTTTCGCAAAACGCCTCCCAATTCCGTAATTCTTGCCGCCTCGTTTTGACTGTCAGATAATGTTTCGTTCGGCGGCAACATGGTTCTGAATTTATATATTGTGAAGCGATTTGCGTTTTTTCCCGGTCTTTCCTGCTTAAACAGCGCAGGCCCTTTTCCCTCAACCTTTATAAAAAGCGCTATAAAAAGCATCGGCAGCCCAAGCACGGCAAGGGCCGACGATGCTCCTAAAAAATCAAAAATCCTTTTCAGCCGACTGTATGCGATTTTTTCATCATCTCGCTTGATAGTTTAGAGTATCGGGTTTAGGCGGTTGGAGTAGTCCCTTCAGGGCCACATCCATTGTTTTCTTTAAAGTTCGGCACTATGATTTTTAAAAGTTTTCTCGCATTATCCGCATCGGCGGTTTTGAGTTTTTCAAGGGTCTGCAAGAACTCTTCTTCATCCATTGCGATAGGTAAAGTGACATAAATCCGGTCATTGGCAGTTCTTTTTCTGGTCTCCATTTCTTCACTTAGAGCCAGTTCCTCATACAGTTTTTCACCCGGACGCAGACCTACAAACTCAATGTCAATATCCACATAGGGGGTAAGGCCGGAGAGGCGGATAAGGTTTTCAGCCATTGTCAGAATTTTTACGGGTTCACCCATATCCAAGACAAAGACCTCCCCGCCCTGTGAAAGCCCGCCCGCCTGCACCACTAACTGAGCCGCTTCGGGGATGGTCATAAAATAACGGGTCATNNATCAGTTACCGTAACCGACCCGCCCTGCTTTATCTGCTCCTTAAAAATCGGAATCACACTGCCGTTGGAGCCCAGAACATTGCCGAAGCGTACCGCTGCAAAGTGTGTACCGGTGGTATGGCTGTCCATATATTGGATAATTTTTTCCGTCACTCTCTTTGTAGCACCCATAACATTCGCCGGATTGACCGCTTTGTCGGTAGAGAGCAGAATAAACTTTTTAGCCCCGTACTCCATGGCGGTTTTTGCCGTATTTAAAGTGCCGAAAATATTGTTTTTGATGGCCTCGCAGGGGCTTTCTTCCATTAAAGGAACATGTTTGTGAGCGGCGGCATGAAACACCACACCGGGCCTAAACTCCTCAAACACCTCTTTTAATCTTGCTGTGTCCTGCACGGACCCGATTCGAATTATCACTTCCGGTCCGTCCGGATAAGCTCTTTGGAGTTGATTTTGGAGTTCAAAGGCGTTATTTTCGTAATTATCAAATATGACAATTCTTTTAGGAGAGTACAGCGCCGCCTGACGGCAAAGTTCACTGCCTATGGAACCGCCGCCGCCCGTCACCAAAAGTGTCACATTTTTTAAGTATCCGCAAACTTCGGTATCAAGTTTAACCTCGGGGCGTGACAAAAGGTCGGTAATTTCCACATCCCTTATTTGTCTTTTGCCGATATCCTCTTCTCTCATTTCTAAAAGAGAAGGTGACCTTTTTAGTGTGCAGCCGGTCTTCATGGCAATTTTAAGAATTTCAACTTGCCTTTCAGCGGGGGCTGAAGGCACGCAAAGAATAATCTCATCAATTTTATATTCCTTGGCTAACTCGGGGATGTTTTCGCAACCGCCCCTGATTGGGATTCCCCTGGCTCGTTTTCCCTGTTTATTTATATTGTCATCAACCATAACGACCGGGGAACCGAGCCTGTAGCTGTTTGCCTGCAAATCGGAGGCGACAATCATGCCCATTATTCCTGCGCCTACAATCATGACATTCTTCTTGTTCGTTCGGCCGGGGAAAACTTCAAACTTCTCTTTACGCGCCATCTCTCTCTCAATCAGCCGAGACCCGCCTATAATAAAAATTAAGAAAAGCGTTGTATTTATATAAAACAAACTGCTTCTGTTTGATATACCGCAAATCTCAAAATAAATAGCTATCTTTTCAGCTCCGATATTGACTATGCCGCCCATTACCGAAGCCAAAACAATTTGCACCATTTCATACAGGCCGGCATATTTCCAAATGTTTTTGTATATGCCGAAAAGCTTGAACACAAAAAGATAGGCCGTTGTCAAAATCACTATTCGAATAAGACTGCCCGGCATAGTTCCGAACAATGTTTTCAAAGTTTTTGTAATCTGATACGGTTCTAAAACGATAGCTCCCGCCGCATAAGCTAAATTGACCGCAAATATATCAAAGAAAACAATTGAATTTTTTTTCAACAATTCAGTTAATTCAGCTTTTGTCTTTTTCATACTTGCCCCCATGGATTTTGAAATACCGCTCGCACTCATCTTACATCTGCATTAATATAATGTCTACTGAACAACCAC
>DCTF01000157.1:1977-3828 GCA_002329225.1 Ruminococcaceae bacterium UBA1447 | reverse complement strand
GGTTGTTCAGTAGACATTAAATAATGGCAAAAATAAAACAAAAAAAGTAAAAAAACACTTGCAATTCCATTTTTGCTGTGGTACTATCATCGGGCTGCTCCTCGGGCGGGCATGTTTTCATGTGCAAAAAGCCCTTGTGTACAGCAGATATGCGTTGATTCGGAAGGTGGCTATCCTTTGCGATAGGAAATTTCCGAGGAGTATGTCCGATTTTAAACCGGGCGAAAGTATGCTGCGCGGCTGAAAACTGTTTTCCCGACAGTTCGAGGTGCGCAACGTTGCAGGCCGAAACGGCACCCCCCGGAACTTTGATTCCGGTTTTTTAGGCGGAATGGAAGAAACACCCGGCGCCGTTTTCACATTTGCGCAGCCCGCCAAATTAAGGAGGCAAACAAATTGGCAGTTAAAGGGAAAATCAGAATCAGACTCAGAGGTTATGATCACAACCTGGTAGACAAGTCTGCGGAGAAAATCGTGGAAACCGCAAAGCGTACAAACGCACAGGTTTCGGGGCCCGTTCCCCTTCCGACAGAAAAAGAGATCGTCACGGTTTTACGGGCGGTACACAAGTACAAGGACTCCCGTGAACAGTTTGAGCAGCGTACCCACAAAAGGCTTATCGACATTATCAACCCCACACCGAAAACCGTGGAGGCCCTCANNATTGAGATTAAGCTGTAACCCCGAGGCGCCGAAAGCGCCGCTCCGCCCGTCAGGGGCGAAGGTCAAGTTGACGCGATGTCAACCAATAACCTGTAAGGAGGAAAATCCAAATGAAAAAGTCAATCGTCGGTAAAAAAATAGGCATGACACAGCTCTTTGATGAAAGGGGCAATGTCGTGCCGGTAACCGTTGTTGAGGCGGGTCCCTGTGTCGTTGTCATGAAGAAGACGAAAGAAAATGACGGCTACGAAGCCGTTCAGCTCGGCTTCGGCGACATTAAAGTTCAGCGCCTGAACAAGCCCATGCAGGGTCACTTTAAAAAAGCGGAAGTCGGCACCAAAAGAACGCTCAGAGAATTTAAAGGTTTGGACTTTGATAGTCTCAATGTAGGCGATTTAATCAAAGCGGACGCTTTTGCCGCCGGCGACCTCGTAGATGTGACGGGTACAAGCAAAGGTAAAGGCTGGGCAGGCACTGTAAAAAGATGGGGCTTTGCCAAGCTTAAAGTTTCCCACGGTACCGGCCCTGTCGGGCGTCATCCCGGCTCTCTTGGTGCCAACAGCGACCCTTCCAGAGTTTTTAAGGGTAAAAAGCTTTCCGGTCACATGGGCAACGAACGTGTTACCGTTAAGAATCTGAGCGTCATCAAGGTGGACGCCGAGAACAATCTTATTGCTGTCAAAGGCGCCGTGCCCGGACCGAAGGGCGGAATCGTCCTTATCAGCAGCAGTGTAAGCGCATAAGGAAGGAGAGAATTGTAATGCCAAGCGTACAAGTATTTGATATGAAAGGCAAAAAGGTCTCCGACCTTGAGCTTGCCGAAGAAGTTTTCGCTATTGAACCCAATGTTTCCGCCATGCATCTTTGTGTAGTGAGCTATCTGGCAAATCAGCGCCAGGGCACTCAGTCCACCCTTACCAGGGCTGAGGTTCGCGGCGGCGGCAAAAAACCTTGGCGTCAAAAGGGTTCCGGCCGTGCAAGGCAAGGCTCCACAAGAAGCCCTCAATGGACTCACGGCGGTGTTGCCCACGGCCCCAAGCCCCGCACTTACGGTATAACCGTCAACAAAAAAGTCAAGAGGCTTGCCATGAAGTCCGCTTTATCCTCCAAGGTTACGGCAGGGGAGTTAGTGGTGCTTGACAAGTTTGTTATGGACGAAATCAAAACAAAAGAAGTGGCTAAAGTACT
>DCTF01000157.1:0-1933 GCA_002329225.1 Ruminococcaceae bacterium UBA1447 | reverse complement strand
ATATTCTTAACTGCGACACCCTGTTGGTTCTTCAAGATGCGGTGGCCAAAATCGAGGAGGTATATGCATGAGTAAACTTGCACAGGACATTATCATTCGTCCGCTTATCACCGAAGCGAGTATGGACGCCATAGCGCTGAGAAAGTACACCTTTGAAGTTGATAAAAGAGCCAATAAGATAGAAATTGCCAAAGCTGTGGAAGAACTCTTTAAAGTTGAAGTTGCCAAAGTCAACACCATGCATGTCGGCGGCAAACTGCGCAGGCAGGGCAGGTTTGAAGGTATGACCCGTTCTTCCAAGAAGGCTATTGTCACATTAACCGAAGATTCAAAGACCATCGAGTTCTTTGACGGCGTCTATTAACTAACAAAAAATTCCGGCGGTGAGGTATGGAGGCTGACATTCTCCGCAAAGCCGCTTTTAGGAGTGTGAAACCAAATGTCAATCAAAGTCTACAAACCGAGCACCAGCGGCCGGCGCAACATGTCCGTTACGGACTATTCCCAACTCAGCAAAACAAAGCCGGAAAGAAGTTTGCTCGAACCCCAGAAGAAAAAGTCCGGAAGAAACAATTACGGCAGAATTACGGTGCGCCACAGGGGCGGTGCCAACCGCAGAGAGTACCGTGTAATTGATTTTAAACGCAGCAAGTTCGGCGTGCCGGCAGAAGTGCTCACGCTGGAGTACGACCCCAACCGTTCGGCTCACATAAGCCTTATTCAGTATGATGACGGGGAAAAGAGTTATATTCTGGCACCTTCCGGTCTGAAGGTAGGCGACAAGGTTGTAGCGGGTCCGGGTGCGGATATTAAACCCGGCAACGCCCTACCCTTGGCCAACATCCCCACCGGTACGGTTATACACAATGTGGAACTGTACCCCGGCAGAGGCGGCCAACTTGCCAGGTCTGCGGGTAATTCCGCACAGCTTATGGCAAAAGAAGGCTCCAACGCCCTGCTTCGTCTGCCCTCCGGTGAACTGCGCAATGTGCCCGTTGCCTGCATGGCCACCATAGGCCAGGTCGGCAATGTGGAACACGAAAATGTGCGTGTGGGTAAAGCCGGCAGGAAGCGCCACATGGGTTGGCGTCCCACCGTCCGCGGCTCCGTTATGAACNNCCGCACGGCGGCGGTGAAGGCAAGGCGCCCATCGGACGTCCCGCTCCGGTTACACCTTGGGGCAAACCGACATTGGGTTACAAGACCCGCAAAAAGAACAAGAAGTCAAACCATATGATTATCAAGCGCCGTAACGACAAATAGAGGATGAAAGGAGCATAAATAATGGGTAGAAGTGTTAAGAAGGGACCATTTGTTCAGCCTGTTCTTCTCAAAAGAGTAAAAGAAATGAACGAAACCGGCAGCAAGCAGGTTCTGAAAACCTGGAGCCGCAGCTCCACAATCTTCCCGGATTTTGTCGGCCATACATTCGCAGTGCATGACGGACGCAAACATGTTCCGGTTTATGTCACCGAAGATATGGTTGGCCATAAATTGGGCGAGTTCGCCCCCACAAGAATATTCAGAGGACATGCCGGCTCAAAAACATCAAAAGCAGGCAAATAACGGTCAAAAGGAGTGTGTAAACCATGCAGGCAACGGCAAAAGCAACCTATGTGCGCATAGCCCCGCGAAAGGTTCAAGTGGTTTTGGACCTGATTCGCAATCAGTCCGCCGATAAGGCGGCGGCGGTTTTGAAGCACACGCCCAAGGCCGCGTGTGAACCCTTGGCAAAACTGCTCAAGTCCGCTGTAGCGAATGCGGAAGTTAAGAATATGGATGTTGAAAGACTATATATTGCCGAATGCAGTGTTTCCCAGGGGCCTACCCTTAAGCGCATGAGACCCCGTGCTCAGGGCAGGGCATTCAGAATCAATAAGAAGACATCACATATTACCCTTGTACTCAAGGAAGCGGAATAAGCGAGGAGGAG
>DCTF01000137.1 GCA_002329225.1 Ruminococcaceae bacterium UBA1447 | reverse complement strand
CAATTCATTTTACAACTTGCCATAAAAATTCACATTGACTTTCGCAATATAATGCCGCTTAACACCGCTTTTCTTAAAAAATTTGGACAACAGGGACAAAAAAATGTTATACTTTTAACTCAGGGTTGCAGCCTGTCAGCCAATATAATTAAAATGACGAAAAAAACATAGAGGTAAAAGATATGAAAAAAATTGTTGTTGCAGGGGGAGGACACGGCGGGATAGCGGCGGCGTCTCTGCTTGCAAGAGCGGGGTATGACGTAACGGTCTATGAAAAGAACGCGGAGGAAAATATGGGTTACGACTGGACCGATATTTTTGCGCCCGGAGCGTTGAAAACTGCGGGCTTTCCTCCGGTACCGGAAGAAAAATATACATATAAGGACAATATGACCTTTTACGGCCCGGGCTTCCGCACGGCGCTGCGTCAGGATATACCGGCGGATAAGCTTGAAATAAAGATGGAACGCCGTGATATATATGCGCATATCATTTCAGCCGCACGCACCAACGGGGCAAAGTTTGAGTTCAACTGCGGCGTGCTCGGACCGATGATGCTTGGAAACCGTGTGGTCGGCATAAAAACCGAAAACGGCGAAGTGTATGCCGATCTTGTGATTGATGCCTGCGGAATTGATTCTCCGGTCAAAAAGGGGCTTCCGGCAGTATGCGGAGTAAACGGGGAGACCGGAAAAAACAACCGATTTTATGTTTACAGGGCGTTTTACAACAGAACCGGAGAGGGAGAGGTCAAGGATAAATATAAGGTCTGCCTGTTTTCGGAGGGCAAGCTCGGTATAGGCTGGATAGCCACCGAGGAAGAATATACAGATGTTCTGATAGGCAGGTTTGAACCGTTTGACCTTGAGGAAGCGAAGAGAACCACGGATTATTACCGTGAAAGCAACCCGTCAATAGGCACAGAGCTCAAAAGAGGCGGCAGTTTTGTCTCAATACCGGTGCGCCAGCCGCTGTCGAGGCTCGTTTGCGACGGGTACGCAGCGATAGGCGACAGCGCATATATGACGGTGCCGATTATCGGCTCGGGAATAGCCAACAGCTTTAAGGCGGCTAAAATGCTGTTTAATGTTATAAAAAAGGATTCCGGCGGCGCGTATTCGCAGGACACGCTTTGGGATTATCAGGTCAAATATTATAAGGAGCTCGGCGCAGGCTTTGCGGTTCTCGCATGTGTAAAAGAGGCGCTTACGGTGCTTACGCCCGACGAGGCTGATTATCTGTTCGATAGCGGTGTTATAAACGCAAAGGATATGTCAATAGATGCGGACAGCACCGATATTATGAAAATAGTCAGCGGCAACGAGCCCAACGACATAAAGAAAAAGGTGACCGGCGTTGTAAAGGATTCCGTGCTGTTTAAGAAAATGCTCCCGGTGGGTAAAAAAATAACGGCGGTCGCCTCGGTAACTGCGGCGATGCCGAAAAGATATTCAAAAACCGCTGTCGACAAGTGGGTTTCCGCCTACGAAAAAGCGATTTCAATGAAAATATAGAGATATGTTATTGCTCGTTATTGCTCGGTTTTCCGCTTGCGGCAGTAAATCTTATTGATGCCGCTTTACCGAGGTTTTGATTGGCATTTGCTGAAAAAAGATATTTTTCCCGACTTTCGCATTCTATTGATTTTTGACCGGCTTTTTTATACAATCAATTCGGATTCATCAAGCAAAAAGAGGGGGCAGACTAATGTCTCTGATGTCATGCATAGAAAAGGCATACCCCAAGTTGTCTAAGGGGCAAAAGCGCATTGCCGACTATATACTCAAGCACTACGAAAAGGCGGCTTTTATGACTGCNNGTGAGTCAACGGTTGTGCGTTTTGCAACGGAAATCGGTTTTGACGGTTATCCGGGGTTGCAGAATGCCCTTCGTGAGCTTATAAAAAGCCGATTGACAAGTGTGCAGCGTATGGAGGTCGCAAATGTTAATATCAATGAGACAAACGTGTTGGATAAAGCTCTTTTGTCCGATATTGATTTAATTCGTGCCACTCTTGAACAGGTTTCACGTGAGGAGTTTGCCGCCGGGGTAAAGGCAATCAACAAGGCAAAACGGATTTACATTTTAGGGGTAAGGAGCTCCGCTTCTTTAGCAAGCTTTCTTGCCTTTTATTTTAACTTATTATGTGAGAATGTAACCCTTGTAGATTCCGCAAGCGCATCTTCCATGTTTGAACAGCTTTATAGAATAGGCCCCGAGGATGTTTGCATTGCTATCAGTTTTCCCCGTTATTCGAAGCAAACCGTCAATGCTCTGCGTTTTGTAAAAGACAGGGGAGCCGTTATCATATCCATTACGGACAGCGCCGCTTCTCCCATTGCACAACAGGCAACTTATCTTCTGCTTGCCCGTTCAAACATGGTTTCCTTTGCGGATTCCCTTGTGGCGCCCCTCAGTTTAATAAATGCGTTGATAGCCGCCGTTGCCCATAGCGGAAGTGAGCAGGTGCAAACCAACCTTCATGCTTTGGAAAAAATCTGGGATGAATATCAGGTTTATCAAACTCAGCAGGAAGACGAGGAGGAATAAACCGCTAATGGGTAGTCTTCTTATCGTAGGTGCCGGACCGGCGGGATTAATGGCGTCGGGAACAGCGGCGGCGGCCGGGTGGCGGGTAGTTGTTGCTGAGCGCAACGACAGACCGGCACGGAAGCTTATGATTACAGGCAAAGGCCGGTGCAATGTAACAAACAATTGTGAAAAGATTGAGGATTTGGTAGCTAATGTACCGGTTAACGGCAGGTTTTTNNATACCATCCGATTTTTTGAAAGCAGGGGAGTAGCCCTGAAAACGGAAAGAGGCAACCGTGTTTTTCCGCAATCGGATAAAGCCACAGATATAGTGGATGCTCTCGTGTCCTATGCGAATGAAAACGGCACCGAATTTGAAAAGGTCAGAGTGACCGATTTGATTATTGAACAAAAGAAAGTTAAGGGTGTCTCAACGGCGGAAGGCCGTACCCTTTTTGCAGATAGGGTTATCATTGCTACCGGCGGAGTGTCTTACTCCGCCACAGGCTCAACGGGTGACGGATACCGCCTTGCGCGGCAAGCGGGTCACAGCGTTATTGAACCTAAGCCTTCCTTAGTGCCTCTCAATGCTCATGATTGGTTTTGTCCGGCTTTACAAGGTCTGTCATTACGAAATGTTGCCGTGAGCGTGTATGACAATAAAACAAAAAAGACAATCTTTCGTGACTTCGGTGAACTGCTGTTTACTCACTTCGGTATTTCCGGCCCCATAGCCCTGAGTGCAAGTTCCCATATGAGAGAAATGCTGGAAGAACGTTATGTGTTTGAGATTGACTTGAAACCCGCCCTCACATATGAACAGTTGGACCTGAGAATACTCCGGGACTTTGAAAAGAATAAAAGCAGAAATTTTATTAATGCACTGAACAATTTGCTTCCTAAAAAAATGGTTCCGGTTGTTGTAAAACTTTGCGGCATAGAGCCCGGTCTGCGTGTCAGTCAGGTAACAAAGGAACAACGCAAAACCTTGGTCAACATCTTAAAATCATTCAAAGTCACCATAAGCGGATTTCGGCCGATTGATGAGGCGATAATAACTTCGGGCGGGATTAAAACGGAAGAGATTAACCCCAAAACAATGGAGTCAAAACTATGCTCAGGTCTCTTTTTTGCCGGTGAAGTTATAGATGTTGATGCATACACCGGCGGCTTTAATTTGCAGATTGCCTTTTCTACCGGTTATTTGGCGGGGAAGAACTTATAGAATGTGTAAGGGGATGATTTAATGCCTGTAAACATAGCGATAGACGGTCCTGCCGGAGCAGGGAAGAGCAGTGTATCAAAATTGGTTGCAAAAGAGTTAGGCTATATCTATGTTGACACGGGAGCGTTGTACCGTGCCGTAGGTCTGTATGCCCTGAACACGGGTGCCGATACAAAAAATGCGGCAGAAGTGGAAGCAACTCTGCCGGCAATAAAAGTTGAACTGAAATTCCTGGAGGGGGAACAAAGGGTATATCTTAACGGGAACGATGTTTCGGAGGCAATAAGAGCGCCGGAGGCTTCAATGGCCGCTTCCGATGTGTCAGCTGTTCCCGCCGTAAGAGCATTTTTGTTTGACCTTCAAAGGAATATTGCTGCGGAAAACAACTGCGTTATGGACGGCCGCGACATTGGCACCGTGGTTTTACCCGACGCACAGATAAAGATTTTTCTGACCGCATCGCCGGAAGAAAGAGCGGGTCGCCGCTACAGAGAACTTATCGCTAAAGGGGCAGAGGTTGATTTTCAACAAGTGCTTGAAGAGATGAAGCAACGGGATTTTAATGACTCCAACCGTGCAGTTGCACCGCTTAAGCCTGCGGAAGATGCCGCTATAATTGATACAACGGGATTTTCTTTGCAAGAGAGTGCGGGACTTCTAATTAAACATATCAGGAAGAACTTAAAATGACAGGGTTTGATTACAAGGTGTTCAAAAATTATAAATTAGCTACTGTGTCGGAACCCCCGTTTAAGCTTTTTCTGCACATCCTTTTTCGCATCACAGCCCTTTGGGAGGAAAAATATTGCAACTGAAATTGGCAAAAACCGCCGGATTTTGTTTCGGGGTTGACAGAGCGGTTAATATGATTTATCAACTGTTGGAACAGGGGGAAAAGGTATGTACTCTGGGGCCGATTATTCACAATCCTCAGGTTATTGATGATCTGGAAAAGCGGGGAGTAAAAATTGTGGAGCGTCCCGAGGAGGTACCGGCAGGCTCAAAACTTGTTGTAAGAACTCACGGTATCGCAAAATCGCTTATGGAAGAATTTGCAGAATCGGGAGCGGACATATGCGATGCCACCTGCCCCTTTGTAAAAAAAATCCATTCGATTGTTTCTGCAAAGTCATCCGCTGACATACCTGTTTTAATTGCGGGTGACAAAGACCACCCCGAGGTCATCGGTATTAAAGGCTATTGCCGCGGACCTGTACATATTTTTAACAGCAAAGACGAGTTGGAAAAGCTTTTGAAAGAATGTCCGGAATATGCAGAGTTAAAAGTGCTGGTCGTAGCACAAACAACTTTTCATGTTGAGGAATGGAGGGCTTGTGCGGACCTCTTAAATTCACTATGTACAAATGCGGTTATATTTGATACAATATGTAATGCGACTCAAGATAGGCAAAGTGAGGCCATTGAGCTTTCAAAGGCTTCCGATGTTATGATTATCATCGGCGGCCGCCATAGCTCAAACACCGCAAAACTCAAATCCGTTTGTGAAGAAAATTGCCGGACCTATCACATAGAAACGGCTAATGAGCTTTTCGGTATCGACTTTTCCTCTTGCTTGTCTATAGGCGTTACGGCGGGGGCATCTACTCCTGCCGGGATTATAAAGGAGGTACTGAAAACAATGTCCGACATTCTCAATGGCGATCTCATCGAAAAAGAGGAGACTGCGGTGCAACCTGAAACTGAGACAGTTGAAGAAGTTGCAACGGCACAGCCCGCTCCGGCGGAACCCGCAGCGGAAGAAGCGCCGGTAGCTGAATCTGCGGCAACCACACCCGAAGTAGAGGAGGTGTCAGCAAAGGCGGAATCCGCATCCGGTGAAGATCAGTCATTTTCCGAAGCTCTGGAAGAGAATCTTAAAAACATGAGCACGGATCAAAAAGTTGTCGGTATTGTTACTGCGGTTTCTCCGGCGGAAATTCAGGTAGATATCGGCAGAAAACACACGGGCTATGTTCCCTTTGACGAATACTCCTCGGATTCTACATGTGATTTGACTGAAGAAGTCAAAATCGGCGATGAGCTTGAACTTATTATCCTTAAAACCAATGATGCCGAAGGCACGACTATGCTTTCCAAACTCAAATGCGATGCCTTACGCTCCTGGTTTGATATCGTCGAGGCGGAAAATACCGACCGTATTTTTGAAGGTGTAGTAACCGATGTTATCAGAGGCGGCGTGCTTGCCGTTACCGACGGCGTGAAGGTCTTTATTCCGGCTTCTTTAGCCACTGCGTCAAGGAGCGAGCCTATTGATCAGCTGAAAAACAAAAAAGTCAGTTTTAAAATTATTGAGGTTAACAAACAGCGCAGACGTGCGGTCGGTTCTGTTAAAGCCGCTTTAAGAGCTATCAGAAATGAAGCTGCTGAAGCGTTCTGGGAACAAGCCGCAGTGGGTCAGAAGTTCACCGGTAAGGTAAAGTCAATGACCAGCTATGGCGCTTTTGTGGATTTGGGCGAATTGGACGGTATGATTCACATTTCCGAACTGTCCTGGCATCGCATAAAAGAACCTTCAGAAGTAGTCAGCATAGGCGATACGGTTGAGGTCTATATTAAAGATCTTGACCGGGAAAAAGGCAGAATTTCACTTGGCTACAAAAAAGCGGAAGACAATCCTTGGGAGATTTTGCGCCGCGATTATCCCGTTGGCAGCGTAGTGGAAGCGGAAATTGTGGGTATGCCCGCATTCGGCGCTTTTGCAAGGATTATCCCCGGTGTAGAGGGGCTTATTCATATATCTCAGATTGCCAACCGTCACATTGAAAAGCCTCAGGACGAGCTTAAAATGGGGCAAACGGTTACCGTTAAAATAATCGGCATCGATTTTGAACGGCGCCGTGCAAGCCTTTCTATCCGTGCTTTGTTGGATCCCTTGGAGGGAGAAGAAGAGGCAACCGAAAGTGAAGGCGCTCTTGTAGAGGTAACGGAAGGGGAAAAATCCCTTGTAGAAGTTGCCGAAACGGAGAAGTCTCTTGTGGAGACAGGCACAGCTGAGGAAGAAGCAGTTCCCGCAGAAGAAGCGGCTCCCGTTGAGGAAGCAGCTCCCGTTGAGGAAGCAGCTCCTGTAGAGGAAGCAGCACCTGTAGAAGAAGAGGCTCCTGTTGAAGAAGCCGCTACTGAGGAAGAGTAAACTCCTTTTGGTTCTTATAACATAGCTCACACGGTTTAAAAATCTCGCTTATCTTTACCGATAAGCGGGATTTTTTATGCAAAACACATAGCAAAAGTTTTTAACAAAAAACAGTATGGTTTAATTCTGGGATATAGCGGAAGTAGTTTCATCTCCATAAACTGAAGGCTTGAAAAACTGAGTTTGTTAATGTTTTTATACTCTGCAAAAATGCCGGCCGAAACTGTAGTCGCCACCAAATCCGCTGTAGAACCTGCATACATAATAATTACCTTATAACCGTTGACCGGATTGTCAGCATTTAATTTATATGTTAAAATCCGAAATAGATAAATTAACAAGCAGGTAAATAATTTGCAGTTGTTCTGAGAGGAAGTTTTAGAATATGAAAAAACACCTTTTGCCTGAGAACGGACAATTCTACAAGGCTAATATGCATTGCCATACAAATCTTTCCGACGGATGGCTTACGCCGGAAGAGGTAAAAAAAGCATACTCCGAAAAGGGCTACTCAATCGTCGCATTTACCGACCACGAAAATCTCTTTTATCACAACGACCTTTCCGATAAAAACTTTCTTGCCATAAACGGATTCGAGGCCGATATAAGCCAAAGAATTTGCTCCGACAATAATTATATAAAATGCTATCATTTTAACGCCTTTGCTCTTTTCCCTGCGGACAGAGGCCCTTTACCGCAAAAACCCGAATATGACGATATTGATGCCATTAATGACTATATTGCCAAATTAAATAAACAGGGTTTTCTTGTTTGCTACAATCATCCCTACTGGTCCTTGCAAACTTTGGATGATTACAGGCATCTTAAAGGAATTTTTGCTTGCGAAATTTTTAATTATTGCAGTTACATGGTTGACGGAATTGACGGCAATAACACCCATGTTTACGACACTTTGCTTCGACTCGGCCACAGAATTTACTGTATGGCTACGGATGATAATCACAACCGGGGAGTTTCCGGGGTGTCATTTGCCGATTCTTTCGGAGGCTTTATAATGATTAAGGCTGAAGAATTAACCTATTCCTGTATTATGAACGCTATACAAAAGGGCGATTTTTACGCATCAGCCGGCCCGGAGATAAATGAACTTTGGGTGGAGGATAATACTGTCACGGTTACTTCCTCCCCATGTGCTCATATAGCTTTAAGCACATCGGGCAGAAGGGGAGAACGGATAGTTGCCGACGATTGCAAACCTTTAGAACATGCAGTTTTCAAACTTAATCCTGCTGATACTTTCTTCAGGCTTGAGGTGACGGATGAAAAGGGGCTCAGAGCCAACACAAGGGCCTATTTCCTTGATGAAATATAAATAAGCGTTTTTCTGTTTTATAAATAAAATATTAAACTTAAACCTCAAAAACAAACGGAGCATGCTTTTATCGGCACGCTCCGCTTGTCTTTGTAAATCATTCTTTCGCCTTGTTGTCCATGTTAACCTGTTGAAAGCTGAATGAAGTAAATACTTAATCCAATCAAAACCTGTGCGCTGAAGTATGTAATTGGGTTGGCATGGCGGCTTATTTTATAAGCTCCGTTTGTAAAAGCTTCCAGTGCAAGGATTGCGTCGGAAGCGATAAAGAGCAAGGAGCCTGACACAATACAAATTGCCGCACCGGTTCCTGCGATTCCGCCGTTTTTGGAAACCGAAACGGCAAGAGCAACGGAAAAAACAAACATGGTGATTATTATGAGAATATACGCAAGAACCGGTACAAGACCTTCTCCCGGCGAGACTTTTAGTTTTATTCCTATAATGACAATAATCAAAGAGATAGCGAAAACTGCGGCAACTAAAAGACCGATTTTCAGCGGTGTTAACGCAGATATCTCCGTGANNAAAAATAAATGCAGCTGTATAAAAAATATGCCCTATAAGAAAACTGCCGACACCTATAACAAAACGGCGGCTTTTTACGTCCAGACTAAGTGAATAGTCGCCGAAAGCTCCGAATGCGGCTCCTATTGTAATCAGCACGGCATATGTGCCGTAGCCGCCCGAGGCCAGTGCCGCAAAGATTCCGATAATCACAAACATCACCGCACAGCTTGTTTTTGCGGCAAGTCTTTTTGTTCCGCCGCTGAGAAGCGGTGAGAACATATAAAAGGCAACCATTATCAGCTCAAGTATTACGGAAATTATTAACATCGTTTTCAATGCAATTCCTCCTTACCGTTGTTTTATAAATTTACCGCTGTGTATAGGCTCAATATTCTTTTTACCCCATTCCAAAATACTGCGAATTACTCGTTCGGATTTGATGTATGTTTTTAACAACCCGTGTACACCGTTGAGTATTGAATCAACCGGAGGATCCGACTCCGGCTTCATCTTTACTTTGTTGCCCGAGAATGTAAATGTCAGATTCCTTGCACAAACGCATTCCTGCGGCCGAATACTCAGCATAAGAGTATTGCTGTTTTTCCATGCGGCGCTGGCAAATGCGGTAAACGGTGCATCCATAAGCCTCATTTTTGATTTTCGCCACTGCCCGTCAAGTCCGCATTCAATACTGTTTTTTTCGTCCTCTTCACGCCACGAGAAGATTAATGTATCAGGTTTAAAAACAAACTCAACATCGGTAATATTGCCCGCCTTATCTTTTGACATGAATGTTGCCGCTGCGGGCAAAACACTTACTTGAAAATTCATTAAAGTCAGCAGATGTTTTTTTCTGAAAGCAATACGCCTGTTGCTTATGCGGCTTTCAAGTTCACTCCGATATTCGGAGAAAAGCGGTGCGTACTCCGAATCAAGAAATGCCTCCTTGAAAGTATCGCTCGGCTCACTGTCGGGTTGCTCATCAACAAAGCTTTCCGGAAAGTAACTTGACATAACGGAACTGTGAGCGGCATTTATATCTCCGCCGATAACTACCGTGACCGCATCATAGTTTTTATAAATTTCGGCAACCTGGCCGAATAAACCGTCAAACCGTATTATGGGGTTTTTACCTTCACGTACCCAAACCCCGTAGCCGTAACCTAAATCTTCTTCGTTATCCGATTTCGGCACTTTGCGATTAACAGAGGTTTGCGCTACCCATTCAGAAGGGATAATTTGTTTATTATCGTACACTCCGTCATTCAAAAGGCACAGAGCTATTTTTGCAAAGTCGGTTGCGGAAAGGAAGATTCCCCAACCTCCCACCTCAACTCCGCTGTGGTCACATTCCCAAAACGGTACCGGAATCCCCAAGGGCTCAAAAAGCCTCGCTGTAAGAAATTCTACTGTAGAAATACCCGTGACCTTTCGCAGCATGGCAAGGGCAATATGAAAGCATTCGTTTACATAAGAGAATTTTTCCCCCGGTGCAGAGTCGGACTTGGATTTCATAAAAATATCAATCCAGTCGTTTTTTACTTTATTCTCCAGCGGAGAAATATTTCTGCCGGCGGTGAGCGAAATAAGATGTTTTAGTGTGACTTTTTTAAGATTGTCGTCACTTTTGGCGGGTACGGCTTCCGGAAAATAATCCGCAACTTTATCGTCAAGGGAAATCAACCCTTCACATACCGCAAAGCCTATTGCTATAGCGGTAATGCTCTTGCTTACCGAATACATGGCGTGGGGTTCGACAGCGGAATACGGCTTTTTAAACCACTGTACGGCAACTTTACCATGCCGTATTACCATAAAACCGTGACATTCGGTTTGNNTTTTTCTGATGAAATCCCGACCTCTTCGGGTGTAAGTGCAAAAGGCAATTCCGATGAAACCGTTGCGGACATATAAATTGACTTCCTTTCCGATTCCTATATAAAGAGAAAATTACATAACTTCCGGCTTCGGCCCTTCCTTTGCCGTCTTTCTCATTTCCGTAAGCTCTGTAAATATTTCTGCTTTAAGTATACCCGTATAATTATCAAACATCAATGTAATCGCGGCAAGTATATTCCCGATAACGCCGCAAAGGCTGAAAAGCGTATATATGCCCCGCAGTGTATCGTTGCTTTGGACAGGCTTAATTTTGCTGCCGGGTGCTTTCGGTTTGTATGCTATCATTTCAAAAAGTCCGTTATAAAGATTTACTTTCAACAAGCTGTTAAGCTTGCCGATAACGCTTTGGGCGCCGCTGAGCAGGCCGTCGTAACGCATAGGTTCACCGTAATTCTTTCTGGCATACCACTCCATGTAGTCGGTGGAATCTGCCACCAATATTCTTCTTGCAGCGCCTTGCGCTGCGTTTGGCATACCCGCAAGACCGATGAGGAGTCCTATAATATATCTTTTACTGCGGATTGATTTTACATCGAAGCGAATGTTAAACAGTGACATCAGCACATAGAATATTCCGGTGTACGCATATCCGCCGGCCATCATATTCCGTGCAGAAACTCGGTTGCCTACAAACGGTACCGCAAAAAGTCCTACATAAGAGAGGGCGCCGCTTATTGCATCGATAATTGCCTTCATGCCGTAGTCATCAAAAACATCATCGTATAAATAGGGGAGAGTATCATATGTTACTTTTCTGATTGTTTCGAACAATGAAGAAATCTGAAGAATAACAAAAGGACGGTTATGCAACAGCATACTGATACTTTTTTTGTCCCATTTAATTTTTTCGATTTTCTCAGGTTGGTCATATGATTGAATAATAAACTCTCTTTGTTCATCAATTGTAAAATACGGAGCATACATGCAGGCAATGCCTAAAACACAAAAGCCGAAAGCGACAAAGAAATATAGCCATTGCTGCCGGTGAACATCATCGGTTGAGCCCACAACCATAGGAATGAGCCAACCGGGAAGCATTGAGCCGAGTGTTGCCGCAAGCGATGAAGCCGTGTAAAAGTTTTTTCTGTCCTTCGGATCCGTCACGAGCTTGAGAGCAAGAGCGCCAAGGGCAATGTCGTAAAAAGTGTCGCAAATCGAAAAAATCATGCCGAGGAAGAAAACCCATATAAAGTTGAACATTGACGACTCGGACGGCACAATAAACAGCAGCAGGGAAGTTATTGCGAA
>DCTF01000173.1 GCA_002329225.1 Ruminococcaceae bacterium UBA1447 | reverse complement strand
CTCCCTTCGGGAGAAGGTTATTCGGTGCATGTTCACGGAGATTCGGTCAACCCCGTGCCCCGGGGAGGTAACTTCAGCTTTACAGTGGAACTGGAACCCGATTACTCAGATTCCGCAATAACCGTAAAAGCTAACGGCGTGACCATAACTCCCGAAGCCGGTATATATACCATAACCAATGTTACGGAAGTTAAAAATGTAACCGTTACCGGCGTCAGATTGAACTTGGCTGACTATACCGCTCTGGATGCCGCCATAGCCCTTACGTTGCCCCATCCCGATGCTTTCTATACTGCCGAAACCCTCAATGCTTTCAGAGGCGCTCAACAGGCGGGGGCGGGGGTAGACCGGAATTTAAACCTTTATTCTCAACACATTGTTGATGCCGCTGAACAGGTTATTTTGTCCGCATATGGTGATTTGGAATTACGGCCTGCGTCTTATGAATTGCTGGATGCGGCTATACATCAGGAACTTCCGTATAACGAGGTTTACTATACCGCCGATTCCTTTGCGGCTTATCAGGCTGCCGTAGCGGCGGGGCTTGCTGTTTCACGGGATTTGCTGATAACTGATCAGAATATTGTGGATGCCGCACGGGAAAACATTTTAACCGCCCGTAATAATCTGGTGCTCAGACCGGAGGAAACTCAGTTTATTCTGAAAGCTTCTACGCCCCTCAGCCTTGACAGGGGAACGGGAATAATAGCTGGCCTTACTTTCCAAACCAACGGAGTGTCGTNNATGCGATTATTACAGTCACCGACCTTGAAGGCAACATCTTAGAGGCGGATGATGTGGCGGGTACCGGCGCTTTGGTATATTTACTGAACAAAGACGGCGCAGCAGTGGACACTATTGCGGCATTTATTTACGGCGATGTTGACGGGAACGGAGCGCCGGATGCCATGGATGCGGTTTTGATACGGCTTATTGCCAACGGAATGCTGACGGGGCAAGAGAACACCTTGGGTTATTTGGCGGCGGATGTAAACCGGGACGGACAGATTAACGAAGCCGATNNCAACAGGCGGGAGTGTTCGCAGTCAGCCTTTAACCGCAATGTCTTCTGAATCGGCACAGAAGAGAAGATATACAGTTATAGATATATTATAGTAATATAACAATATTATATGTTGGTGTGTTGGGGCTGTAGTAAAATACAGCCTTTTTTTTTATTATGGGTCGATATGTTTTTGTTTTATTATACGGGACGATGTGGACATCGCCTCGTACATTGAATGGAGCAAATAAAGAAGAATAAACAAAAACAACAGGGGTGCCGGTTAAGGCACCCCTGCGATGGTTAGTGTTTTAATGTAGTTTGCTACATTAGGTTCTTGCTCTTGTGCACTCGGGTACAACGCCGTTTTTTTCAATGTGGAGGTTGTAGATAACTGCGTTGTTCTCATCGAAGATGGTCCAGGATTTGGACAGGCCGACCAACTTGAGCAACGGGGAGTTCTTACCGACAGAGGCATACATTACGCCGTAGATCTTGGCATTGCCGCAGAATGCAGCGCCGTCCATGCCGCCTGTGGGATAAGGAATCTCCATAGCCAGGTCAAGAGGCATCTCCAAGGTGTAAACCGCTGTATCGGTCTGGATATAGGCAGTGACCTTAATGCCGATTCCTGCTTCAAACTCTACGTCAACAAGAATGTAGCCGAGAGCCTTAATGGAGAAGCAAAGTCCTACTGTGAAACGGACATCAGCCATAATGTCATAAGTCTGCTGACCGTAAACGGTTTCGTTGATGATTCTTACTTTGTTGTTTACAATCTCAACGCCCTTGACGTTGCTGGTCTCAATGGTGATCTGAATCTTGCCGTCAACTGTAATTCTCAGATTGACATCCAAAGAGATTGTGATTGCGGGAAGGTTCGGAATGGGAACATTGACGCTGAAGACGGTAATCTTGTTGCCGCCGCCGGGCATCAAAGCCAAAGCGCCCGCTTTTGCCGCTGTCATGAAGTCAACAGGGCCTGCATCTTCAGGCAGCTTGCTCTGGTCAACAGCGAGGGAGGTTGCGTAAGACCCGGTAAGGGTTGTTACGGACTTCATGTCATAGTCGGCACGGATATAGGCTTCTTTAACATCTCTGGCGGCAAGGTTGCCGTCGAATTTGGTGCTTACATTCAGGTCGGACACTATGAAGTCCTGACGGAAATAAACACCTTCGGTGATGCCGGTGCCGACTTTCAGATTGAAGCCGGTTTCGGTTACTTTCAGACCGAAGTCAAAGCCTTTCAGACTGAAATTAACATCAAGCTTCTTAAGAAGACCGGCAATGTCAATCTGTTCCTGAGTGATGCCTGCGGGGTCATCAAGGGGTACATAGGCATTCTGCAAAACTGTGCCGTTGCCCGCTATGAATTCCGCTACTTCGAGAGCAGGCTCAACGTCGCCGCTGAATTTCAGAACATCTTCTGAAATTTCTTCAGCTGCAGGTGCGCCGAACTTCTTGGCTGACCACCACTCTTTAACTTTTGCAAGAGCCGCTTTTGCATCTTCAAGGGAGATTACCTTTACATTAAATCTCTTGAAGAAGTCAAGCTNNCACAGCTGCCGCAACCTCATTGGGGTTGGCAAGGCTTTGTGCGTTGGAGATGGTCACGGTGTCGCCCAGTTCAATACCCGCTACCCTGACAAGAGTAACAGCTACAAACTCATTAGTGACGTTTGCATCGATTGCCAAAGGAGCATCGTCATCAGTAAGGACTCCCCACTCGTAGGCGATTTGTACGTACTTGAAGTAGCTGTTGTCGGGAAGGACGTCGTCGAAGTAGGGCTCTCTGCTGTAGTCGCTGCCCTCCATGTTGAACTCTTCGACTACCATCTGGATCCAGTCGCCGGTTGTTACGCCGTCGATGGTGTTCGCTGCCCATGCCGGAACAAGCGAGCCGAGCAGCATGAAGATTGCCATGATGAATGCGATGATTTTTTGCATATTTTTTCCTCCCTTTTAATATTCGGAATTTTGTGTGAGTAATCGCAACTACTCACAATGCGTCTTTATTTTAATATATATAAACATAAAGTTCAAGGGCAAAATGCCTTTTTGGCCTCGTTAAATTGCACGAACTTGAGTGCTGTTTATTGTGAAAAATGACGAAAAGGTTTTTAGAAAACAGGGTGCCAAAGAAGAAAAAACGTATTGTTAAAGGCGGCTTTAGAGGTTGATAACGGGGTTAAAAATCACTGTCAAACTCTGTCGGTTCTTCGCTTTCGCCGGACTCCCTGATTGAAGGTGTTATGTCGGAAGATGGCTTTTTGCCCGCCCTGATAACAAGAAGCGCCGCACATGCGACAAGAACAGCCGCCGCCGCTATTGCCGCTATCTGTTTGCCGGAAATCTGAAAACCGCCGCCCGTATCATGAGTTGTTTCATAGTTGTTTACGGCGCTGTCAAAGCTTTCAGTATCGTCAGGGTCGTTGGAATTAACCGATGTGACAGTGGAGAAACCGCTTTCTTCAGGAAAGGATTGTGTAATTTTACTGCCCCAAGAAGATTGATTCCTTCTTGTGGTTGTCGCGGAACCAGTTCTTGGCGGCCTTGTCGCTCTTTCTTTTGCACTTGTTGAAGGTTGAGTTTTACCGCCGGTTTTATCTCCGGTTCCTCTTTTTGTTGTAGTTTTGCTGCTCGAACTCTCCTTTTTTGTGGTAGAGGTCGCGGGCGGCTCGGTTGTTTCTTCCGTTGAAGTCATATTCGGGAACAGGGCTGCCATGCTAACATAGCTCGAAAAACCTCCGTTGCCGTCAATGAGCTGTAAACCCTCCAGGGGGATTTCGGGAACGCCGAAAAGACAGCCTAATTTTATCTCCATTGTAAAATCGGTTTCGTTCAGGAACTTTATGCTTTTTTCCAAAGAGTAGCGTTCCCTGTCAAAAGTATCCTCCGCCGCAGTGCAGGTGACGGTTGTACCCGGCTTAATAAAAAGTCTCACACCGATGTTTGTATTGTCGGGTGTTATGGGTGAACTGCTTTTGTGCTGAACCTGAAAAGCCAGGTAAACCGCCTTGTTTTGCCGGTCTGCCGCAATTTTCATAAAAGCATAATTGATTAAACTGTTTGTTTGAGCGCCATAGCGAAATACCTCAGCCTTTTCAGCCTCATTCCACTCCAGATTGCCTACATTCCCGTCAATAACAATCCTCGGCGCCGCATAAACGGAAATACAGGAACAGAAAAGAAGAACTGCAGCAGTTAAAAACGCCGCCATGCGGTTTTTAATTATGTCAGGATGCAATATAACTCCCCCTGTTTTTCGTTTCAGTTTCGGTAATCATATTCCTTATTCGCAAAACTTACAATACTTTTGTCTGAATTGTTTTTTTGGCTTTTAACAATGCAGGGTTTATGTTATTATTTTACCGGTTAGCTTGTGCCATACCCATCTATGAACGGAGGAATAGAGTAATATGAAAACTTTTATGGACAAAGATTTTTTACTTAACAACAAGACTGCGTCGGCACTTTATCATGACGCTGCGGCAAAAATGCCGATTTTTGACTGGCATTGCCACATTCAACCGAAAGAAATATATGAAAACAAGGCTCCCGAGGATTTGGCTCAGCTTTGGTTGGCGGCGGACNNTCTTTCGGAATAGAAGAAAAATATATTACCGGCAACTCCTCCGGTTATGAAAAATTTTTGGCCTGGGCAAAGGTCATGCCTTATCTTATCGGCAATCCCTTGTTTCACTGGACACATCTGGAGCTTCAGCGTTTCTTTTCCATAGAGGAACCCCTAAACGAAAAAACCGCACCGGAAATTTGGCGCAGGGCAAACAAGCAGATTGCCCGGGGCGGCTTTACCCCCAGGGAGTTAATTGAACGTTCCGATGTAGCCTGCCTTTGCACCACTGACGACCCCGCCGACTCTCTGGAGTATCACAGCCTTTTGGCAGAAGAGAAAGATTTTAAATGCAAGGTGATTCCCGCTTTCAGGCCGGATAAAGCCCTGAGCATTGATTTGCCCGGTTTTATCGCCTGGCTTTTCGACTTGGAAAAACGGGTAGGGAGAAAGATTGACAACTATCAACTTCTGAAAGAAGCCCTTGCCGAGCGGATCGACTTTTTTGAGAAAATGGGCTGCAGAGCCAGCGACCACGCTTTTTCCTATGTTCCCTACAATCGTGCAGATGAGGAAGAACTTGAAAAAATATTCAACAAGGCTCTGGCGGGTGAAAACCTCGGTGTTGAAGAAGTTGATAAGTACAAAACTGAATTGATACGCTTTTTCGCGGCGGAATATGCCCGCCGCGGTTGGGGCATGGAGCTTCACATAGGCGTGATCAGGAATAATAATACTGCCATGTTCAGGAAGTTGGGGCCGGATGCGGGCTTTGACTCAGTCACCGACCATGAGATTGCCGTTAACTTAAACAGGCTGCTGGATTCAATGGCTGTCAATGACGCCCTGCCCAGAACAGTGCTGTTCACCCTCAATCCCAAGGATAACTATGTGCTTGCAACTTCACTTGGCAACTTCCAAACGGATGAAGCGCCGAGCAAAATACAATTCGGTACCGCCTGGTGGTTTAATGACAATCTGGACGGTATGCGTGAGCAGATGAAGACTTTAGCAAACACGGGGGTGTTCGGTAAGTTTATAGGTATGGTCACCGACTCCCGTTCTTTTCTTTCATATCCCAGGCATGAATATTTCCGCCGTATACTTTGCGGCTTCATCGGTGATATGGTGGAGGCGGGTCTTTACCCTGCGGATATGGAAATTCTGGCGAAAATTGTTAAGGATATATCATATAATAATGCCGCGGAGTACTTCGGCATCGACATTTAGGCATAATAACCGCCTTTATGTTGACAGTTTAAGAGGTCGTGGATTATACTTCAAATGTCCGCACCATGTAGCGGTGAGAAAGGAATGGTTTGTTTGGAATTAAAGACGGCTCTTTATGATGTTTATTCACGTTACGGGGCAAAAGTCGTCCCCTTTGCCGGTTATCTTCTGCCCGTGCAATATGAAACGGGTATAACCGCAGAGCACATGGCTGTTAGGCAGGCCGCCGGTTTGTTCGATGTTTCCCATATGGCGGAACTTGTGCTCAAAGGTTCGGACGCTCTGACTAATATTCAAATGCTGCTTACCAACGATTTTTCTTCAATGGCGGACGGACAGATTAAATATTCACCCATGTGCAACGAAAAGGGCGGCTTCATAGACGACCTTCTCGTCTATCGTAAAAGCGGTACGGAATACTTGCTGGTGGTAAACGCCGGCAACCATAATAAGGTGGCGGAGCATGTAAAAAGTCAAGTTTTCGGCGATTGCATTATGCTGGATGAATCTGAAAACACCGCCCAGTTGGCTCTTCAAGGCCCCCGAGCGGGAGAGATTATTAAAAAGATAGCCGAAGCGGACAGCTTGCCTGTAAAGTATTACACCTTTACCGAGAAGGTCGCCGTGGCAGGCGTGGATTGTCTTGTTTCCAGAACGGGTTACACCGGAGAGGATGGATATGAACTCTATATGCCGAACTGCACTGCGGTTAAGGTTTGGGATGCCCTCATGGAAGCCGGTGAAGAATTCGGCCTTATTCCCTGCGGCTTGGGTGCAAGGGATACCCTGAGGCTGGAGGCGGGAATGCCCCTGTACGGACATGAGATAAACGAGGATATAACTCCTTTTGAAGCCGGTTTGGGTATGTTCGTCAAGATGGAAAAAACCGATTTCATCGGCCGAACCGCTTTGGCGGCCGCCGGAGCGCCGGGTATTAAGCGCATAGGTCTGGAACTTACGGGGCGCGGTATTGCAAGGCAGGGCGACACGGTTGTTGCGGATGAAAAGGAAGCCGGCACTATCACTTCAGGCACTCTTTGCCCATACGTTAATAAGGCGGTTGCCATGGCTCTTGTCAGTGTCGAAATTCCGCCGGAGGCGGAACTTACAATTCTTGTCAGAGGCAGAACCATACCGGCAAAACAGGTGCAGCTGCCTTTTTACAAAAGAAGTAAATAATAAATAAAAACACAATAATGGAGGTATAATCATGCAAATTCCCTCGGATCTTTTCTTTTCCAAAACTCACGAATGGGTAAAGTTCAATGAGGACGGCACCGCCCTGATAGGTCTTACCGACCACGCTCAGGAAGCTATGGGCGACATAGCTTTTATAAACCTTTGCGATGAGGGCGAAACCTACGAAGCGGGTGACGTGTTGGGGGACGTGGAGTCCATTAAGGCGGTTACCGACATCTATGCTCCCGTAGGCGGCACGGTGATTGCCGTGAACGAAGAGGTTTTGGATTCTCCGGAATTGGTAAACTCCGACCCTTACGGTTCCTGGTTGGTTGAATTGGAAGATTTGAAAGGCAAAGAAGCATTACTTGATTCCCTTGCCTATGAGGATTTTCTGGCCGAGGAAGCCTGAGTAAACAGCAGGATAAAAAAGCGTAATAACAGGGGGCGGGGCTTGGCCCCTGCTCCCTGTTTCGGATTATTGAAGGGGAGAGTGAAAAATGAACTATGTTCCGGGAACCGCCGAAGAGCAAAGGGAGATGCTTGAATCTATCGGAAAAAAGCGGATGGATGATTTGTTTGAATGCATACCCGACTCATTACGGCACAAAGAAGACTTGCCCTTACCCGAGGGTATGTGCGAGCCTCAGGTGATTGAAGCCTTTGAGGACATGGCAAATAATAATAAGGTGTACAAAACCTGCTTCAGAGGGGCGGGAGCCTACCGTCATTTTATCCCCTCCGTTGTATCCCGACTTGCCGGAAGAGCGGAGTTCGTCACCGCTTATACTCCTTATCAGGCGGAGATGAGTCAGGGCGTACTGCAGGCAATCTTTGAATACCAGACAATGATTTGTGAGCTGACCGGTATGGAGGCCTCCAATGCGGGAGTGTATGACGGCGCTCAGGCGGCGGCTGAAGCCCTTGCAATGTTCAGAGAGAGAAAAAGAACAAAATCCGTTGTTTGCGGAGCAGTGAAGCCCATGACGCTCCAAACAATTAAAACTTACTGCGAAACGGCGGGAGCCGAACTGGCGGTTGTACCCGAAAAAAACGGGCGTACGGATTTGGATGCCCTCGAAAAAGCTCTCGATGATACCGTGTCCGCCGTATATGTTGAACAGCCGAATTACTACGGCTTGACTGAAGAAATTGAAAAGATAGCCGACTTAACCCGTAATGCCGGTGCCAAGTTGGTGACGGGCTGTTACCCCATATCTTTGGCTTTACTTAAAAGTCCCGGCGAATACGGCGCCGATGCCGCAGTGGGTGAAGCTCAGCCTCTTGGTAATCCTCTCAGTTTCGGCGGTCCCTATCTGGGTTTTATGGCGGTAAAAATGAAGGATGTCAGGCGACTGCCCGGACGTATTGTCGGCCAAACTGTTGACAATGAGGGCAGGACTGCCTATGTTCTCACCCTCCAGGCCAGAGAACAGCACATAAGACGTGAGAAGGCCGGTTCCAGTATCTGCTCAAACCAGGCGCTTTGCGCCCTTTCGGCGACCATATACTGCGCCGCAATGGGTAAGGAGGGCTTGCGGGAAGTCGCTCTTCGCTCTATGGAAAAGGCTCATTACGCCGCAAAAGAAATATCCCGTATTAAGGGTTATGAACTGATTTATGACGGATTTTTCTTTAACGAATTTGTCACCGCCTGCCCGGTGGAACCCGGGGCGCTTATGAAAAAGCTTGCGGAAAACGATATTTTAGGCGGGTTACCTTTTGAACGGGACGGCCAAACAAGAATTTTGTGGTGCTGTACGGAGGTAAACACGAGGGAGGAAATTGACAAGCTTGTTGAACTGCTGAAAGGAGGTGTTCCGGTATGAGTAAACTGATTTTTGAAACCGGAAAACCCGGCAGACGCTGCGCTTGTCTGCCCGCAAGCGATGTTCCCGAAGTTGCGATTCCTCCGCAACTCATGAGAACCAAACCGGCAAGACTGCCCGAAACTGCGGAAGTGGATTTGGTGCGCCACTATACAAATCTCAGCCGCAAGGCTTTCGGGGTGGATAACGGTTTTTATCCTTTGGGCTCATGTACAATGAAGTATAACCCCAAGCGCAATGAAGAGGTTGCCGCTCTCAAGGGCTTTACGGGAGTTCACCCCCTGCAAGGGGAAGAAACAACCCAAGGCTGCCTGAAACTGATGCATACTCTCGCCGAGCGAATCTGCGGTATTACGGGTATGGATGCCGTAACTCTGCAGCCTGCTGCGGGCGCACACGGAGAGATGACGGGGCTTGCCCTGATAAAAGCCTACCTGACCGACAGGGGCGAAACCGAGCGGATAAAACTCATTGTGCCGGACAGTGCCCACGGCACAAACCCCGCCAGCGCAGCCATGGCGGGCTTCACCATAGTGAACATACCGTCCAACCCGCAGGGACTTGTGGATGTTCAGGCGCTTGAAAGCGTTGTGGGTGATGATACGGCCGCCCTTATGCTCACCAACCCCAACACCTTGGGACTTTTTGAGCGTGATATTGAAAAAATAGCCGATATTGTCCATTCCGCAGGCGGCTTGCTCTACTATGACGGAGCAAATATGAATGCGATAATGGGAATAAGCCGCCCCGGCGATATGGGCTTTGATGTGATGCACCTTAATTTACACAAAACATTTTCAACACCTCACGGCGGAGGCGGACCCGGCAGCGGGCCCGTGGCTTGCAAAGAGTTCTTGCGTCCTTTCCTGCCGTCGCCCCTTGTTGCGGAAAAAGACGGTATCTATTCATTTGAAAATCCTGAAAAATCCATCGGCCGTGTGCGGAGTTTTTACGGGAACTTTTTAGTCAATGTCCGCGCTTTAGCCTACATAATGACTTTGGGCGCAAAAGGATTGAGAGAAAGCAGCGAAAATGCGGTGCTGAATGCAAATTATATGATGGAAAATCTTAAAGATACCTACAACGTAGCCTTCGATACTCCCTGTATGCATGAGTTTGTAATTACCCTGGAGCCCCTTAAAAAGCAAAACGGTGTAACTGCCGCAGACATAGCAAAGGGCCTTGTGGACAAGGGAATACATCCCCCCACAATGTATTTTCCCCTTATCGTGCCGGAAGCCCTTATGATTGAACCTACTGAAACCGAAAGCAGAGAAACTTTGGATGAGGCTGTTGAGGCATTTAAAGAAATCTATGCCGCTGCCCTTGAAAATCCCGGCGAACTGCACCGGGCGCCCGTGACCACACCGGTGGGCAGACCCGATGAAACAACGGCGGTACGCAACCCCGTATTGCGGTATGAATTCCCGTCAGAGGACTGAATATTCAGCTTTTTGCCGTGATTATTTATTTCGGCACCGTGCCGGAAAACATTTCCGAAAAACGGAGAAGAAACGACTCGGCTTCAGATTTGCACTTCGGTTAGCATTTTTGTGAAAGTCTTGTGCTGCAAGACTTTCACACGTAAATCGAACAAACAAATCACCGCTGTAAAGTTATATGGCTTTACAGCGGTGATTGCATTAAAAGAATAATAAATCCGGAATATCAGTCAATTTCCGAAGTGCCGCGAAGAGCGGCGAAAAAACTTCAGTCGGTTTTCGGCATATTGTAGTAGGCCAGAGTAGCGTATATTTCCGCCTGAGCGCCGGCATTCAGCACCCACATATCTTTGGGGTCTTGATGGCCCCACCCGCCAACCCAGTCATCGGGTAAAAAGGGGCCGAAGAAGGGCCGGCTCGGGGTCAAAAAGTTGTCATAAGCGTAGTCGATGCTCGCCTGCATGCTATTAATGTAGACGGCGCAGTCTTCCGGGGAATAGGGTTCAAGGGCTAAAAAACCGTTGAGAAGAATTGCATTAAACCAAATATTTATGGTCGGATATCTTTTTATGCCCTCAACATGGCTGTCCATTGCAAAATAGGCGTGGGCGGAAGCGGCCCAATATTTGGCTATGCTCAGGTATTCTTCCTCTCCCGTCACCTTATAAAGCTCAATTGCTCCCGTTATGGGCGCTCCGCTGTTATATGAAAAAGGCGGTCCCGCCGGTCCTTTAATTCCGATAATATTGTTAAAACCGTCTTTCAGAAAACGCATCTGGTCATGCAGAACGCCGTCCCACCTTACCAGAAATCTTAAAAAGTTAAAAGATTTGACGGCATGTTCCAGGTATATTTCGTTCCCGGTCAGTCGGTAAAGCGCCGCTAAAAGCTGTACGGCGGGGCCGTTGGAGCAGGCGTGTATAGCATCATGGTGGTCATCCCAGAAAAAACCGCCCAGGGGCATACCGCTTTCGGTTTCATAGCCGAAGTCGCTGAACATTTGCGGGTCCAGGTCAACAAAGGCGGAGCGAATAAGATAATCCGCAATCTCAATCGCCAGGTCAAGATATTTTGTCTCTCCGGTCAGCTCATACAGGGCTATTAAGTCCCTTGCCAGCCACATGTTGTCG
>DCTF01000105.1:200-11655 GCA_002329225.1 Ruminococcaceae bacterium UBA1447 | reverse complement strand
TTGGCGGGCAGAAAAGATTCGTTCGTGACTAAACTGCGCCCGAAAGCTGCCGCAATAACTTCCGCAGCATTAGCAACGGCCGCATTGACGGTTTTCGGTATAGCAATATATTTCTTGAAAAATCACGGTACGGGCGCAATGACGGGACGCTTTGGGAATCTGATGCTGTTCCCTGAACTGGGCTTGCCTGGCGTTGTCATAACGGCAATATCAAAACCGGAGTTAATTATTACCACAATCTTTGTAACGCCAAAATTCAACTATCTGCTTGTAACTTTGTCCGCTTTGGGTTTCTTGCCTTTGTTTGTCAGGCGCAGAGCCTTTTTACCGCTGTGGCTGCCGTTTTTGGTTATGAATTTAATGAGCAACTATCAGTACCAATACAATATGGGCTTCCAATATAACTACGGGTCGCATACTCTTTTGTCGGTTCTGGCGTTGGGTGCATATACGGCATGGTCTGAGCGCTCGGCTCGGAGTGAAATACCGCAACAAATTAAAAAACGCTCTTCCCCTTTGGCGTTTGTATCCGTGCTGCTGTCTTTGGCAATAGTAATGGGGTTAGTGCAGAGCGGGCTGCAGTTGAAAAAGAAAACTCCGATTATAATCGACATGTTTGAACCGCACCACCGGGTGATGCGGGAAGATTTGAGCAAAATCCCTCGTGACGTTATCGTGGTGGCGGACAGCTTTTTGACAACTGAGTTGGCGGATATTCCGGAGCTGTATGATATAGATTACTACGATTTGGAAAAAGAGCGCCCAAGCCCAGACCTGATTGTGCTGAAGCGCAGCAATTATCTGAAATGCAAAAAACTCCCCGTCTTCCTTAGCCGAGGTTACACGGAATCTTCCCTGTCAGGGTCGGAGATTATTGTTTTTCAAAAACCGGAGCCGTGACCTGAACCGTCAACTCAACCGTATATCGCCCAAAACTGCGAAAGGTAGAAAAGGCGCTATGAAAAAAGGAAAGAAGATTTTAAAAATAGCGGGCTGCGTTGTATTCACAACAGTTGTTTCCCTCGGCTTATGGCAAGTTTACGTAAGGCAGCAGTCTAAAAACTATAACCTGATAACTCTTGATACATCTGATTTGCCGCAGCCTGTAACGGAGCCTGAAGAAGAAGGCTTTGCAGAGCTTTCCGAAGTAAAAATGCATTATCAGGTTTACGGTAAAAACGGACACCCGTTGATACTTGTTCACGGCAACGGAGGGAGCCTGAATTCCCTGCGTGAGGCTGCGGCATACCTCGCCGATGAATACAGGGTCTATCTTATAGAAAGCAGATGCCACGGTCAAAGCAGTGACCCGGGCGAAATATCATACGACCTCATGGCAAAGGATATAAAAGAATTCTGCGATTTAATGAAACTGGAAAAACCGTACCTTATGGGTCATAGCGACGGAGGCATTACCGCCCTTACGCTTGCCTACACTTACCCCGATTTGCTCGGCGGTTTTATCTCCTGCGGTGCAAACAGCACGCCCAAAACCTTTAAACCCTATTTTCCCCTTGCCGTATGGTTCAACAATAAAAGGAAACCCGACAAGCTCAACGACATGATGCTCACTCAGCCCCGGATAAACAAAGAAAAACTGTCAAAAATTAAATGCCCCGCCTACATAGTGGCAGGGGAGTATGATATACTCTGGCTGTCCGACAGCGTATTTATCCACGAGAGCATACCGTCAAGCGAAATCGCAATCATAAAAGGCGCCGACCATTCGTCATATATCTCAAATGACGGAAAGCAGGCGTATGTTCTTGCAAAAGGATTTTTTGATAAGCTGAAATAGAGGGAAAAGCAGCTTATAAAACGGTCTATTACTTATAAGCGGACAATAACGCAAAAAAACGGGGCTGTGCAAGATTATCATTCTGCACAGCCCTGATTTTATTTTGTATCTGAATTAAGTTTTGGCGGTTTTTGCTTTATTTTTTTATAACCGGTACATAGATATACGTGTTCTCACCCTGATAGTACTCAAAATCCATCTTCGCTTCATTGAACTTATATTCGCTGTTGTCAAACCATTCGGCAAAGATGTATTTCCATGTTCTGCAGATGTTCTCATTGAGTTCCTCGGGGTTTTTTGCTGCCGGGACCGTGAAAACCGCATATTCCGCCGCAGGTACATCTATGGCTTCCATACCGTCGGGAATAAAGTCCTTATCCTTAACTATCGGCCCGAAAAAATAGTAGAGTTCGCCGGATACGTCGTCCGGGTGCATCCATGCGCCGATTTCCGCAAAGCCGGGGTAAGTCAGTTTTTGATAATCCTCTTTGCTCACTCCGGAAAAATCCTTCCCCAACCAATATGCGGAATTATCCAGCACATCCACTTCGCCCTCGGGGGGAGCCAGACAATAGCCCACTGCGGTAAATGCGTCCATTTTCTTAATTTCAGCTTTCATCATCATAAACCTGCCTTTTCTTAAATATTCGGAAGGTGAGCAGCCGAACCGTCGGATAAATGCACGGGTAAAGCCTGAGGGCGTATCAAATCCGGAGACCATTGCCGCATCGGTTACGCTTTCGCCGTCTAAAATGAGCTTTGCGGCTCTATCTAATTGAAGCTCTCTGAGAAAAGCTCCGGCGGAAACACCGCAAATGCTTTTGAACACCCGGCAAAAGTGGTAAAGCGAGTAGCCGAGATAATCCGCAAGCTCTATGACCGGGACCCGCCGGTCAAGGTTTGCTTCCATATAGGCGATGCACTTTTCAATATCCTGCTTGTAACTCACACACTCACCGTCCGAGTATCAGTATAGTTGAAATTAAATTCGGCTGCATTTCCGTTTTTGCTAAGTTATACTCTTTCAGACCTTTTTACTGAGAATAAACAGGTAAATTGGAGAATTGCAGCAGGGGAGTCAACCGATTTGATGTGGCTGCGAGGGGCGGAAAGCTTAAAAAAATAAATCCGACTTGGAAAAATAANNCGCTAAATGCAAAATAAACAAAATGAGTAAATGCAAATAACTGTGATTAATAACGAAATATGCCCTAAAAGATTACAAGAAAACGGCCTTATGTTATAATGCAAACGGTTAAAGAACTCTGTTTTTAAAATAAATTGCGGAGGGTTGACAATGGAAATTAATCAAAAAGAATACTCTTTTGGTTCCACAACCGGCTTGGCAGATATTTACGCCCGGAGTTGGGCACCGGCAGACCCTGAAGATGTTAAAGCGATTTTCCAAATTGCCCACGGTATGGCTGAACATTGTAACAGATATGAAGAATTTGCGCAGTATTTAGCCGCTAAGGGCTATGCGGTTTTTGCCAACGATCACATCGGTCACGGAATATCCGTCGCTTCGGATGATGACCTGGGCTATTTTGGTGAGCGGGACGGATGGCTTGCTTTTGTAAACGATGCAAAACTGTTAACCGACATAGCAAGGGAAGAATACCCCGATAAGCCGGTAATCGTATTCGGCCACAGTATGGGGTCTTTTATTATCCGCAGTTACTGTGAAAAGTTCGGTAATGATATTGCCGGCGGTATTTTCTGCGGCACAAGCGGAACAAACCCCATGTCGGGTATTGCCATTAAACTTGCCGATCTGGTTGTTCGTGCAAAAGGAAGCCGCCATCGCAGTGAGTTTATAAACAAGCTTGCTTTCGGTGCTTACAATAAAAAAATTAAAAATCCCAGAACGGTCTTTGATTGGCTCTCCNNGCTCTCAAGGGATGAGGAACAGGTGGATAAATACATCGCCGACAGGTATTGCGGATTTTTGTTTACCGCCGCAGGTTATCGTGATATGTTCTCGGTCTTACACAGCGTTTCTTCAAAAAACTGGTACGAAAATGTTCCCGAGGCGCTGCCGATGTTGTTGATTGCGGGTCAGATGGACCCGGTTGGCAACTACGGTACCGGTGTACGCCAGGTTTACCGTGACTTGAGGAATATCGGCCACAAATATGTCGGTATCAAGCTCTATAAAGATGATCGGCACGAGATTTTGAACGAGCTTGACCGCGAAACCGTTTATGCCGATATTGCCGAATGGGCGGACGCACTCATATAGGCTTCGTTTTAAACAAAACCATAAGCGGAGTTATGTTCAGAGCAAATAACAACTGAGTTTTGGAATAATGCAATAAAAAAGACAAGGTAAGCTTTCGGCTCACCTCGTCTTTTTTTGCAGATTCTATTACGGCAACACACTGTCTTCGGTTGTGTTTTTATTGTAACCGAGTTTTCTGAGAAGTTTATTTATGCGGTCAACGGGGTTAAGCAGCTCGCTTATGGAGCGGTCCAGATTGAGGGAGTAAATAATCAAAGATATGTACTTTGAAAGGTCAACCTCATGGTACCATTTTCTTTCAAGCAGTTCAGGCATTCTGTAAACGAGGTTCGTGGTGTATATGCAATCAAAAATTCCGTCCTCATATGCCTTGTCAAATTTTTCAAAACCGTTGCAGAAAAGTCCGAAGCAGGCGCAGATAAACACTCTTTTGGCGCCGAGCCCCTTGAGTTTTTTACTGACTTCCAGCATGGAATCCCCGGAAGAGATCATGTCATCTACAACAACCACATCTTTGCCCTCAACGTTATCGCCCAAAAACTCATGGGCGATAATCGGGTTACGGCCGTCAACCAGGCAGGAATAATCTCGTCTTTTGTAGAACATGCCGAGCTCAACGCCTAAAACCGTGGAATAATAGATGCCTCTGCTCATGCCGCCCTCATCGGGGGAAATTATCATTAAATGCTCTTTGTCAAACTTAAGGTCGCTTACCGTATGCGCAAGCGCTTTAATCATCTGGTAAGTAGGCTGTACATTTTCAAACCCGTTCAAGGGTATGGCGTTTTGAACCCGGGCGTCGTGAGCGTCAAAGGTAATTATGTTTTCAACTCCTAGGTAGTTGCAAAGTTCCTGCAATGCGGTTGCGCAGTCCAGCGACTCCCGACGGGTGCGCTTATGCTGCCGTCCTTCATAAAGCATCGGCATTATTACGGTTATCCGTCTTGCCTTGCCGCCGATGGCGCTTATTGCCCTTTTCAAATTGGCATAGTGGTCGTCGGGGCTCATATATACGGTTTTTCCGTACATTTTGTAGGTGATTCCGTGGCTGAACGGATCGCAGAGTATATAGAGGTCATGCCCCCTTACGGTGTCATAAATGACCGCTTTGCTTTCACCGGAGCCGAATCTGGTAATCTCGGTATGGATACGGTAATCATCTTTAACGTAATTTCTCACATTTGCCAATGAAGCCTCATACTTCGCAACATCGTCCTTGCGCCATTCGCGCAGATATCCGTCAATGTTTGCTGCAAGTTCTTCACAACCGGGTAACACAATCAGACCGACTTCCCCCACGGGGATGAAGTTTGTACTTCCCAGAACAGACATTTTCTCTCCTCCGGCAATTTTTTACCGATTTTCTAATCGGCATTTATATTCTACAATACTTTTGCTTTAAATGGTACTGTAAAATCGAAAAAAGTAAAAAGAAATACATAAGTTCAAACACTATATTTTTGTAAGAACTGACAAAAGGGGCCGTTTACAACACAAAATGTGGGGTTTTGTGATTTATTCTTTCGGATAAAACATTTTCCGAATTATGCAGTGGCAAAAAAAGCCCTGTTATGATATAATCTTTTGAGTTTTATGTAGTNNTATTCGGAGGGGTCGGCATGGCGTCAGAAATGCTAAATCAGGTTCTCGCTGCGGAAAAAGCGGCGCAAGACGCTCAGGCGAGCGCCCGTGAAGAGGCGGATTTAATTATTGCAAGGGCCAGGGCGCAGGCGGAAGAGATTATCAGCAAAGGCAAGGCGGCGGCTCAAGTCAAATCGGACGAGGTGCTTGCCCTGCTGAATAAGCGTATAGCCGAAATAGAAAACAAGGCCCAAAAAGATGCGGACAAAGAGCGGGACAGCATTATCGCTTCCGCAACCTCAAAGCGTGAAGAGGCCGTCAAAGCCGTTGTGGAAAACATTTTGCACGGCTGATAAATTCATTCCTCGAAAGGGGGGGCTTCCATGGCAAAACTGAATATGAAATATGTTGAAGTCCTTGCCCCCATTGAGGAAGGTAAGCGGATAATTGATTTTATCCAACAAAAAGGCGTGCTGGAAGTCAATGAGTACGGTCTGAACGACTCTTTGCAGGCCCTCCCCACGGGCAATGTCGTTTCAGTTTTTGAAAATAACAGAGCACTGGTTTTGTCTGCCGTTGAAGTGCTTGAAGAATATGCTTCCAATAAAAAATCTCTCCTTTCAGCCCTGGAGCCTCGGCGGGAGCTGAGTTATGAAGAATTCCTTGACCGGAGCGACTCCATAGACACTACTCTTTGCTTTGCCCGNNTGTCAAAATCCGTTACCGATTTAAAGGTCGCAAACGCTCATTTGAATTCTCAAATTGATGCGCTTGCCCCCTGGATGCCGCTGGATGCCCCCGCCGGACGGGGTAAGACGGAAAATGTCGGATATTTTGCAGGCACATTACCGGCACCATATACCGAAGAGAGTTTAAAGGTAGCTATAAACGAGAAGTATGAAGACCTGCCTTTATATGATATTAAAATTATTTCTTCTACAAAGGATTTAACCTGTATATTCGCATTGGCTATGTTTGAGTCGATACAGGAACTTGAAACAAGCCTGCGTGAACTCGGTTTTATTCCGGCGTTGGAAAACCTTAATTCAACCCCGGCTTCAAAGGCCGCCTCTCTTGAAGAAGAAATAAACGCAAACCTCACTAAGATTGAAGACTCTCAAAAAATCCTGAAAGATCTTGCGCAGCGGCTTGACGAACTTGAATTTGCCTGTGACTATTACAATATTCGCATCGATAAATATGAAAGCCTTTCAAAACTTGCCTTGAGCGATAACATTATAGCAATAAACGGGTATGCCCCGGCAAAGTCGGCCGACCTCCTTGCAGCCGAGTTGGAAGAAAAGTTCTGTGCGGCGGCGCAGGTAAGGGAACCCTTGGAAGAAGAGGAGCCGCCCGTCTTACTCAGCAACAACTCCTTTGTCAGCCCTGTGGAATCGGTGACGGAGATGTACTCCATGCCCGGCAGGGACGATACCGACCCGAATCCTTTCGTGTCAATGTTTTATTACTCTTTCTTCGGTATGATGCTGTCGGATGCCGGTTACGGCCTGCTTATGGTTCTGGCAGCGCTTTTTGTGAAGAAAAAGTTTAAGCTTGAAAAGAACATTAAAAAAACGGTGGACTTCTTCTTATACTGCGGAATCGGCACCGTCTTTTNNGCCATGTTCGGCAGTTGGTTCGGCGACATCGTGCAAGTGGTGGGCAGGGAGATTTTCGGTAAAGAGATTCCGAGTATTGCTCTCTGGTTTGAACCCATTCAAAACCCCATTAAAATGCTTATGTTTTCTTTCCTGTTCGGTATGATGCACCTCTTTCTCGGTCTTTGGGTCAATTTTTTACAGTTATGGAAGCAGGGCAAAAAGCTTGACGCTGTTTTAGACGTGTNNGTTTCCCGTTTATCTTACCGTTATGGGGGCAGCGCCCCTGGCCGCCGGGATGATTATTCCGGTACCCGAGATTTATGCCGTGGCCGGAAAATATCTCGCTCTGGCGGGTGTAGTCGGTGTGGTGCTTACCGCAGGCCGTTCTTCAAAGAACATTATCGGCAAATTCGGCGGCGGCCTGTATGCCCTTTACGGGGTGGCTTCCGGTTATTTGAGTGATATTTTGTCTTATTCCCGTCTGCTTGCCCTGGGCTTATCAACCGGCGTAATTGCCAGTGTGGTTAATGTTTTGGGCACTCTTCCCCAAAACAAGGTTACAAAAATCATAACCCTCATTGTAGTATTTATCTTCGGGCATGCCGTAAATTTTGCTTTGAACGTAATCGGCTCCTATGTGCATACAAACCGTTTGCACTATGTGGAATTCTTTTCCAAGTTTTATGAGGGCGGAGGCCGTGCCTTTGCTCCTTTAAAAATAAACACCAAACACTTTAAATTCAAGGAGGAAAAATAATGTTACTTTCAATGCCTAACTTAGGCACGGCGCTGGCAGTTTTAGGTGCCGCACTTGCCGCTTTAATGGGCGGAATCGGTTCCGCAAAGGGCGTATCCCTTGCCGGTCAGGCCGGTGCGGGTGTCGTCGCTGAAGACCCGGGAAAATTCGGTAAAGTCCTCATTCTCCAGGCTCTGCCCGGAACACAGGGAATTTACGGCTTTTTGACCGCCGCCTTGCTGCTTGCGCAGATCAAAATTATCGGCACCGGTTTTGAACCGGTTCCCTTAATTCAGGGAGCGATGTACTTCTTCGCCTGTCTGCCCGTCGGCGTCGTCGGCTGGATTTCCGCCATTCTTCAAGGTAAGGCCGCCGTTGCCGGTATCAATCTTGTGGCTAAAAGGCCCGATCAAAGCGGTAAAGCCATTACTTTTGCCGCCATGGTAGAAACTTATGCGGTGTTGGCGCTGCTGATTTCCGTTCTCTCTATTTTCAGCATTTCCAACCTGGAGATGTGAACAAAAACACTATCCGTGGGAGCTGTCAAATGACCGGACTTGAAAAAATAATTGAAAGAATCAATCAAAAATCCGAGGAACAGGTGCAGCAGACTTTAGATTCCGCTCGCCGTAAGGTCNNTAGGTCGACGAAATTTTGCATGAGGCTGAAAATACCGTCCGCAAGCTTGAACGGACAAAGGCGGAAGAATCGGCGAACCTTTTACAGGAAGAGCTGAAAAAAGCCGAATCGGCAGCCGCGCAAAAGAATAAAAGGCGGATTTTGTCAGCAAGGGTTCAGGTTATTGAGGAAGTTCTTGCTCAAGCCTATGACGCTTTGGACAGCATGGACGAAGAACACTATTTTTCGGTATTGGCCGACCTTGCAGTATCAAACGCCATGCCCGGTGACGGAGTGATACGCTTCAGTGCCGAAGATTTGGCTCGTCTGCCTTCAGATTTTATTGATAAGGTAAACGCTGCGATTTCAAAAGAAAGCAGAGTTTCAACAGATAAAGCGGCCGCACCGATTAAAAACGGCTTTATCCTCGCTTACGGCGATGTTGAGATTAACTGTTCTTTTGACGCTTTAATGCAGTCTAAAAGGGAAGAACTTAAAGTAATTGCGGCAAATATTCTTTTTTAATTACATAAAATAACGGAAAGGGGGCAATCCATGAGCTATGACAAGTATGCGTACGGAGTGGCAAGGGTAAGGTCAAACGAACTGACCTTGCTCAGCGCGTCGGATTTGGAACAGCTTATTTCAGCCCCCGGTTATAAAGATACCCTCAGGCTTTTGGGCGACAAAGGCTGGCAACTGCCTGCAGAGGATGAAGACGTTTCCTCCATGCTGGAAAGGGAAATGGCCGCAGTTTGGGGACTTTTCAAAGAATCCGCACCGGATATTGAAGAGCTTTATTCATTGGTCGCATACAACGATTTTCACAATTTGAAAGCGGCTCTTAAAGCCGCCCTCAAAGGTGAACGGACCCGGCTTTGGGTTGAACCCTGTATAAACGACCCGGAAACTCTGACCGATGCCGTTTTTGAGCGAAAATACGAAGATTTGCCCGACTATATGAGGGAAGCGGCGGAAAAGGCATACGATGCCGTTGTGCGGCTATCCGATGCCCGTCAGGCGGATGTCATACTCGATATAGCGGCCTTGCAAACTGCCGTTGATTTTGCAAAGAAGAGCGACTGTCCCATGATTGTAGAGCTGGCCCGTTTTTTTGCCGCCGCAAGCAATGTAAGAACGGCAGTCAGGAGCGCAAGAAACGGAAAGGGAGCGGAATATATCACGCAAGCCCTCTGCCCGTCCTGCAATATTGATAATGACGAGCTTGTAAAAACGGTTTTAGCGGGAGAAGAAGAACTGTCCGCATTTATCACCCGTGCATTTTCCGAAAAGGCGGCGGCCGCCCTGAATAACGGCCTTGTCGCTTTTGAAAAGTGGGCGGATGAAAATATGGCGGCAATAGTCAGCGGCGCCCGTTATTCAAACCTTACCCCCGAACCCTTTGCCGCTTACTATATCCACAAAGAACTTGATGTAAAGAATGTAAGAATTATTCTCTCGGCAAAAAACAATCTTTTGGATGCCGACACAATCCGGGCGAGAGTGAGGACCTATGATGCATAGAATTGCCGCAGTAGGGGATAAGGACAGCGTTTACGGTTTCGCTTCACTGGGACTTGACATTTTCCCCGTGGAAGAAGAGGTTCAGGCCGTTCAAACGGTACGCAAACTTGCAAACGACGGCTACGGAGTAATCTATATTACCGAATATCTTGCCTCGCTTATCCCGGAAGAAATTGAAAGATATCGTGAAATGCCCTTGCCCGCAATAATACTTATCCCCGGCGTAAAAGGGAACACCGGCATGGGAATGAAAGGCGTAAGCAAATCCGTTGAACAGGCGGTCGGGTCGGATATTATTTCGGAAGATTGATGTTTTTGGCTCGAATCATATTTGGCCGAAACTTAAATGAAAGGCGTGTGTTTAATTGAACTCGGGTAAAATTGTTAAAATATCCGGCCCTCTGGTGGTTGCCGACGGCATGAGGGACTGTAATATGTTCGATGTGGTGCGTGTCAGCGACAGCCGCCTCATCGGAGAGATAATCGAAATGCACGGCGACAGAGCCTCGATTCAGGTTTATGAAGAAACTTCGGGGCTCGGCCCCGGTGAGCCGGTAGTGACAACGGGCGTGCCCCTGAGCGTTGAGCTGGGCCCCGGTCTTATCGGCGGAATATTTGACGGTATTCAAAGACCTCTTGACGTTATCCGTGAAAAAGTGGGCAACTCACTTCCCAGAGGTATTGAAGTGCCCGCACTGAATCGTGATAAACTCTGGGAGTTTGTGCCTGCGGTATCCGCAGGGGACAGCGTGAGTGAAGGCGATGTTCTCGGTACCGTTAAAGAAACGGATGTTGTAACTCAAAAGATTATGGTGCCGCCGTATGTTTCCGGCACTGTAAAAAGTATAAAACCCGGCGAATATAAGGTGTGCGACACGGTCTGTACCCTTGTCACCGCCGAGGGTGAAGAGGTCGAAATAACCCTTATTCAAAAATGGCCAGTGCGGCAGGGGCGGCCTTATCTTCAAAAAATAGCGCCCGATATGCCTTTGGTTACCGGGCAGCGTGTAATTGACGTGTTATTCCCCTTGGCAAAGGGCGGTGTGGCCGCTATTCCCGGCCCCTTCGGCAGCGGCAAGACGGTCACTCAGCACCAACTTGCCAAATGGGCGGCGGCTGATATTGTCGTATATATCGGCTGCGGCGAGCGCGGCAACGANNAATGAGTTCCCGGAACTTATTGATCCGAATACCGGCAAATCACTTATGGAAAGAACCGTGCTCATTGCCAATACTTCCGATATGCCCGTTGCGGCACGGGAAGCCTCAATTTATACCGGCATTACCATTGCCGAATACTTCAGAGATATGGGCTATTCCGTGGCTCTTATGGCTGACTCCACCTCCCGCTGGGC
>DCTF01000105.1:0-161 GCA_002329225.1 Ruminococcaceae bacterium UBA1447 | reverse complement strand
GGAAGAGATGCCCGGCGAAGAAGGTTATCCCGCCTACTTGAGCAGCAGGTTGGCGCAGTTTTACGAAAGAGCGGGCAGGGTAGTCGCCCTCGGTTCCGACTCCCGTGAGGGGGCTATTTCGGCAATCGGTGCGGTTTCACCTCCCGGCGGCGATATTTCAG
>DCTF01000023.1 GCA_002329225.1 Ruminococcaceae bacterium UBA1447 | reverse complement strand
ATACATTGACGGAAGTTCCTGATGAAGCCGCTTATTTTCACGCTCAATTCCGCCGGGTAAATCCACTGCCCTACAAGGAAGTTTATACCATAGCGGACGGAATAGAGGGCAAAGGCGCTTACGTAGGCACCTATCTTGCCTGGGGGGTCAATAACAGCGGTTGGTGGGGCGAAGGTGAAATAAAGTTTTACATGGATGACGATGAGGAATACNNGATTATTTTTGCGGTTCCTATAACTTTGAAAACCGACAAACACAGCGGTATGAGACATACTGCACCCCATATGCCGGTTTGTCACAGGTTATTTGCCCCGACGGTGTATACAGGTCACAGCAGCGCTTCGGCATGTACCGC
Source organism: Ruminococcaceae bacterium UBA1447 (assembly GCA_002329225.1). Taxonomy (GTDB): domain Bacteria; phylum Bacillota; class Clostridia; order Oscillospirales; family Acutalibacteraceae; genus UBA1447. The sequence continues at coordinate 2,482 of DCTF01000023.1, read as the reverse complement.
TGGCACATTACCGACCCCATACGGTTTGAAAAAAGGCTGAAAGTCACAATTCAGGCTCTGGGTTGGCGGGAAGGCGGCCGCTACTTGCCTCTTCAGGACGATATTGCAAGCGTCGCTTTCTGGTACCAGACCCTGCCCTCGGCACCTTTTCCGCCTCTGCCCGACCGGGATTATCTTGAGATTATCTGAAGTACGCTCACATTTTTAACTTCTGTTTGTTTTACAATTCACCTGATCGGAGGCATTAAATATGAAAATTTTATATGTAACCAGTGAAGCCGTTCCGTTTATGGCCACAGGCGGCCTGGCGGATGTGGCAGGTTCCCTGCCCAAGGCGCTTAACGGAGGGCCCGTTTCCTGCCGGGTAGTTATGCCCCTTTACGGCGGCATTAAGCAGGAGTTCCGTGAAAAGATGGAATTCATTACCGACATTACCGTCCCCGTAGGCTGGCGCCAACAATACTGCGGTATTTTCAGCACAAAGCTCGACGGCGTCACTTTCTACTTTTTGGATAACGAGTATCTTTTTAAGCGGGACGGTATTTACGGCCACTATGATGACGGCGAGCGGTTTGCCTTTTTCTCCCGGGCGGTGCCGGAGATTTTGCCCGTAATAGACTACAAGCCCGATATCATCCATTGCAACGACTGGCAAAGCGCCCTTGTACCGGTTTACTACTCCGTTTTATTTGCCGAAAACCCCGATTTTGCCGGGATAAAAACAATCTTTACCATACACAACATCCAGTACCAGGGGGTATACGGCCACAGTATTCTGGGCGATGTTTTCGGTCTGCCCGCCCACAGCGCCTCTTTACTGGATTTTTCCGGAGCGCTCAACCTTATGAAAGGCGCTATTGAGTGTGCAGACAGAGTTACCACCGTTAGCAAAACCTATGCCAAAGAAATAATGGACCCCTGGTTCAGCCACGGTTTGGACTCTATTCTTCGCCAAAGGTCGTACAAAGTTTCGGGAATACTTAACGGAATTGATTTTGTAAACTATGACCCTGCAAAAGACAAGGTTATTTTTGAAAACTATTCAGCCAAAAAACCGGAAGGCAAGGCCAAAAACAAGGCTGAACTGCAAAAGCTGCTCAAGCTTGAAATTAAGGAAAACAAGCCCCTTATGGGCATTATTTCCCGCCTGGTATCACACAAGGGGCTAGACCTGATTATGGCGGTGTTGGACGATATTGTTTACTACTCGGATATTCAGTTGGCGGTTTTGGGTTCCGGCGACAAAAAGTATGAGGACTTCTTCCACTCCGTCAGCTCCCGTTATCCCGGGCGAGTTTCTTTCACCTGCGGGTTTGTTCCGGATTTGGCAAGAAAAATCTATGCCGGCAGCGATATGTTCTTAATGCCCTCCAAGAGCGAGCCTTGCGGTCTTTCTCAAATGCTTGCCCTGCGGTACGGCTCAATACCCATAGTGCGGGAAACGGGCGGCCTTAAAGATTCCGTAACGGACAGCGGCGACGGCGCAGGCAACGGTTTCACCTTTAAGAGTTATAATGCGGATGATATGAAAGACGCCGTTTACCGCGCACTCGAAAAGTATAAAGACAAAGAGGGCTGGCAAAAGCTCAAGCTCAGGGCCCTAAAATGCGACAACAGCTGGGCCGCTTCGGCTAAAGAATACCGGGCGCTTTATAACGACTTGTTGAAATAATAAATAACTCCCATCGCCGTTGTCCTGCCGGATGGCGGCGATGGGGATTTTGAACAAAGCAGTTTAATTGATTTTCCGGTTATTCCTCTAACGGCTTATAAATCCGGTCAATTTGCTCAAGTACATACTTTTCCACCTCGTCTATCAGGGTCTTTATGCATTGAGGCGGTTCTTCATCATCAATCCTTGAAGAATCATTTTCCAGCGAATTGACTAAGGTGTTTTGCAGTCCGCAAATGCATTCGTAATAAATATCCGTTCCCACCACGGTATTGCCGCCTGTCCAATTTTGCGGTAAATTTCCGGCTCTTACTGCTGAAATTAAAAACCTGTACATGCTCAGGGAAAAGTATTGAATAAAAACATCTCCGTAAGACGAGGGTCTGTTCCGTAGCCTTTCATGCAGAACCGACGAAATACGAAAAACGGTGAGTGAGTCAAGTTTTTTATCCTCCGGGATATCCTCTTTTGTAAAAAAGCCTTCATGCAGCCCCGTCTTAACCGAATGAACTCCCAAAAGATAATCACAGGTTACACCGTAGTACTCGGCCGCACTCACAACAAAACTCAGGCCGCATTCCCGAATCCCTTTTTCATTNNTAATAGGGCCTGAGAAATACCAAGCCCCTTTGCAGCATCCTTTTGGCTGAGTTGCGCACTCTTCCGGAGATCCGTCAATCTGTTGGCAAAACTGGTATCCACAGCGCCCCTCCTTTATACAACAAGTATATTTCCGCGGTTATTATACCCAATTATTACCGCCTTGTACATGTTTAAATTATAATTCCATAATCTTTTTCGGGAGATAAT
>DCTF01000115.1:4910-5376 GCA_002329225.1 Ruminococcaceae bacterium UBA1447 | reverse complement strand
AAAGGCATTTGGCCGCCTTCAAAACCGGGATGCATACCGCGGCCTGCACGGGATTTTTGCCCCTTGTGGCCTTTGCCCGAGGTTTTACCGTGACCGGATGCCATACCCCGACCCACGCGTTTGCGTGCTTTTTTAGCGCCGGGTTCCTGGGAAAGCTCATAAAGCTTCATTAGTTGGTACCTCCTTTGCCGTCCTTGTTGGTCTCGACAAGGTGAGCAATCTTCTTTACCTTGCCGAGAGTGGCGGGATTCTCCGGATGAAAGGAGGAATCACCAATTTTGCGCAGACCCAAGGCATGTGCGGTAGCAATTTGCGATTTGGTGCTGCCAATCAGGCTTTTTACGAGTGTTACTTGTAAATCTGCCATCGTTTAACCCTCCTCAGCCGATAATTTCTTTAACGGTTTTGCCGCGAATAGCGGCTACGTCTTCTACATTGCGCAGTCTCATCAGGCCGTCCAATGTTG
>DCTF01000115.1:0-4865 GCA_002329225.1 Ruminococcaceae bacterium UBA1447 | reverse complement strand
AACGCCGGTACCGGGGGCGGCGGGTTTGAGCAACACGACACCGGCGCCGAATTTGCCCGTTATTTCATGAGGGATGGTTGTTCCCTTAAGAGCAATTTGGACAAGGTTTTTCTTGGCGTCTTCGATTCCCTTGCGAATCGCGTCCGGAACCTCGCCGGATTTGCCCATTCCCAAGCCGATTATCCCGTTTCCGTCGCCTACAACTACAAGTGCGGCAAACTTAAAGTTTCTTCCGCCCTTAACGGTTTTTGAAACGCGGTTGATGGATACAACACGCTCGGTAAGTTCCAATGTGGATGCATCAATCTTTGACAAGCGAATTTCCCTCCCTTTTCTCAGAACTCCAGGCCGCCCTGACGGGCACCCTCGGCGAGTTCCTTGACTCTTCCATGATATATATAGCCGCCACGGTCAAAAACAACTTTTTTAATACCCTTTTTGACAGCCTTGGCCGCCAACTGTTCTCCAACCTTCTTAGCTGCCGACTTGTTGCCGCCGTAATCCTTAAAATCTTTATCCATGCTGCTTGCGGAAACCAGCGTTACACCGTTGGTGTCATCGATAATCTGCGCATAGATATTGCTTAATGAACGGAATACGTTCAAACGGGGGCAAGCGGCTGTGCCGTGTATGTTTTTGCGAGCTCTTTTGTGGCGTTTTTGCCTGGCCTTGTTAGTGTTCGGTTTATTGACCATAACTGTACACTCCTTTTTGGCGGTATTCCCGCAACCGCCGGCGGTCGTTTTGAGCATTTAGACTTGGCGGTCGGTTACCGCCCGGGAGTTCGTTTACCCAACACTCAATACGTAAACGAACAAAGTAAATCACAAACAGATTATTTGCCGCCCTTACCGGCTTTACCCTCTTTGCGGCGGATAACTTCTTCGGCATACTTGATACCCTTGCCCTTATAGGGCTCGGGGGGACGGGCTTTACGCACGTCTGCTGCAAATTGGCCGACTTTTTGCTTGTCCGCTCCGAGGATGGTCACCTTGTTGGGGGCGGGAACTTCAATTGTAATGCCCTCGGTTTCGGTAAAGATAACCTGATGAGAGAACCCTATGTTAAGCACGAGGTCCTTCCCCTCTTTTGCGGCACGGAAACCTACGCCGTTAATTTCCAACTCTTTTTTGTAGCCTTCACTTACGCCGGTAACCATATTGGCAATCAGCGATCTGGTGAGGCCGTGCAGCGCCCGATTTTCTTTATTATCGTCGGGGCGGGAAATCTGAATGGAGCCGTCTTCCATTTTTACCGAGATGTTGGGATGAACATTACGTACAAGAGTGCCTTTCGGCCCTTTTACGGTTACGGCGCTGCCGTCAATTTTAACCTCGACACCCGCCGGAACGGTAATAGGCATTTTCCCTATTCTTGACATTATTCAGCACCTCCTACCAGACAAAGGCCAGCACTTCGCCGCCTACGTTGGCTTTGCGTGCATCTTTGTCAGTCATGATACCCTTTGAAGTTGACAAAATGGCTATCCCGAGGCCTTTCATCACCCTGGGCATATCCTCACAGTTAGAGTATATGCGTAAGCCGGGTTTGGAAACCCTGCGAAGGCCGGTCAGGACCTGAGATTTATTTTGGTCGAATTTAAGGGTTATTTCAATAATACCCTGCTTGCCGTCATCGACGACTTTGTAGCCTTTAATATAACCTTCGTCCGCCAGGATCTGAGCAATCGCTTTTTTCATATTGGACGCCGGAATTTTTACCGAATCATGTTTGGCGGAATTTGCGTTACGTATTCTGGTTAACATATCGGCAATTGGATCTGTGCTCTGCATACCGTCTACCTCCTTAGTCTGAACTTTTACCAGCTTGCTTTTTTAACGCCGGGGATTTGCCCGGCATGGGCAAGTTCCCTGAAGCAGATACGGCATACTCCGTATTTGCGCAGATAGGCGTGGGGCCTGCCGCAGATTTTACATCTGTTGTACTGCCTTGTGGAAAACTTTGCTTCCCGTTTCTGACTTACCTTTTTTGACGTTTTGGCCACAGCAATCTCCTCCTTATCTCGCAAACGGAGCACCCATGAGCGTTAAAAGCTCCCGTGCTTCTTCGTCTGTATTTGCCGTTGTGATCAGACAGATGTCCATACCTCTGACTTTGTCGATTTTATCGTAATCGATTTCAGGGAATATCAGCTGTTCTTTTACGCCCATGGAGTAGTTGCCGCGGCCGTCAAAAGAGTTGGGGTTGATTCCTCTGAAGTCTCTCACTCTGGGCAGAGCCAGACTAAACAGTCTGTCCACGAATTCATACATTCTGTCGCCTCTAAGGGTAACTTTTGCACCGATGGTCATACCTTCCCTCAATTTAAAGTTGGCGACCGACTTTTTCGCTTTACAAAGTACGGGTTTTTGGCCGGTAATCTGCATAAGATCCGAAACAACGGCCTCAATAACCTTGGGGTTGTCACGGCCTTCGCCGCAGGCAACGTTGACAACTACCTTGTCAAGTTTAGGGATTTGCATGACGCTCTTGTAACCGAACTTTTTCATTAAAGCCGGTACAACGTCCTTCTGATAAAAATCTTTCAATCTGGCCATGTAATATCCCTCCCCTTACTTAAATTGCGCCAAGCAGTTCTTTTGCTTGCAGGTGCGAACTTTTTCGCCCTTGTCGTTTACGGCCTTGCCTGTTCTTGTAGGTTTGCCGCACTTGGGGCAAATCAGCTGTACTTTTGAGGCATAAAGTGCGCTTTCGGCCTTTATAAGTCCGCCGCGCTCACCTTGCCGCCTCGGTTTTACGTGTTTGGTGACTATGTTGACACCTTCGACGATGACCTTGCCTTCGGAAGGGCTGACCTGCATAACCTTGCCCCTCTTGCCGCGATATTTACCGTTAATAACAATAACTTCATCATCGGTTTTTACATGTACCTTTTTGTTCATAACTCTTTCCCTCCATTAAAGCACTTCGGGAGCGAGGCTGAGGATCTTAAGATATTCTTTTTCTCTGAGTTCCCTTGCCACCGGACCGAAAATACGAGTGCCCCTGGGGTTCTTGTCTTCTTTGATTATGACGGCGGCATTTTCGTCAAAACGAATATAAGTACCGTCTTTGCGGCGGATGCTGTTAGCCGTGCGAACAACTACCGCCCGGACAATTTCGCCCTTCTTGACAACGCCGCCCGGCGCCGCCTTTTTAACCGAGGCCACGATAACATCGCCTACACGGGCATATCTCCTGCGGGTGCCGCCGAGCACTCGAATGCACATTATCTCTTTCGCACCGGTGTTGTCGGCAACCTTAAGGTAAGACTCCTGTTGAATCATTGGTGTTTGCCTCCTTACGCTTGCGCCAAAATTATTTGGCTTTCTCTATAATCTCGACAAGCCGCCACCTCTTATCTTTTGAAAGGGGGCGAGTTTCCATCACAAGCACTCTGTCGCCGACTGCGCACTCGTTGTTCTCATCATGGGCTTTTAACTTAACGGTTCTGTTGATGATCTTTTTATAAAGAGGATGCTTAACCTTGTCTCTGACGGAGACAACGATAGTCTTGTCCATCTTATCGCTTGTGACAACGCCTACACGCGTTTTCCTTAAATTTCTTTCGCTCATTTAGCTTGCCTCCCTTTCTTACGAATTTGCGCCGTGTAATTCGATATCCCTCACAATGGTTTTAACTCTGGCAATATCTTTTTTTACGACGCTGATCCGCATTGGGTTATCCAGCTGGTTGATGGCTTGTTGGAAGCGCAGTTTGAAAAGCTCATCCTTCAGCTCAAGCAGTTTTTCATCCAGCTCTTTTACGGAAAGTTTTCTGAACTCACTGGCTTTCATTGTTGCTCACCACCCGTTCCTTGCTTATAAATAACTTTACATCTGATCGGCAGTTTTGTTGCGGCAAGGCGAAGAGCCTCGGTTGCAGTTTCCCTGTCTACGCCCGCTATCTCAAACATAACCCTGTCCCTTTTGACCACGGCTACCCAATATTCGGGGGAACCTTTACCGGAGCCCATTCGGGTTTCAGCCGGTTTTTCGGTAACAGGTTTGTCGGGAAAAATCTTAATCCAAACCTGGCCTCCGCGCTTAATGTAACGGGTCATGGCAATACGGNNACGGGCCGCTTCAATCTGGTTGGATGTAATCCAGGCCGACTCCATGGCCACAAGGCCGTAATCACCGTAGGTAATGGTGTTTCCACGGGATGCGGTGCCTTTTAAGCGGCCTCTTTGCTGTTTGCGGCGTTTAACGCGCTTGGGTAACAACATCAGTTTGCCCCTCCTTCCTTGCGGGGTTTACGGCTGTCGCGCAAAACCTCGCCGGAATAAATCCACACTTTCACACCGATTCTGCCGTATGTGGTTTTTGCCTCGGCAAAGCCGTAATCAATATCGGCACGAATAGTCTGAAGAGGGATGGTTCCCTCGTGGTAGTGTTCCGTGCGGGCAATTTCCGCACCGCCTAAACGACCTGAAACCTGAGTTTTGATGCCTTTGGCGTTGGCTCTCATGGTACGGCCGATTGCCTGTTTAAGGGCACGGCGGTATGAAACACGCCTTTCAAGCTGAGCTGCAATACCTTCCGCCACAAGCTGAGCATTCAGGTCGGGTTGTTTAATCTCAATGATATTAAGAGAAACCGTCTTGCCTCCGAGTTTTCTTTCACAGAGCAAACGCAGTTTTTCAATTTCAGCGCCTGAGCGTCCGATTACCATACCGGGCTTGGCGCAGTGAATATTGATATGTACGCGCTTTGCGTCCCGTTCAATTTCAATCTTCGGTACACCGGCGGGCGCCAGTATCTTAAGCAGGAAATTGCGAAGTTCATAGTCCTCCACAAGGGTATCGCCAAAATCCTTGTTTTTGGAATACCAGCGGGATTCCCAGTCCTTAATAACACCGACT
>DCTF01000094.1 GCA_002329225.1 Ruminococcaceae bacterium UBA1447 | reverse complement strand
CACTTGACTTGACAATTCATCAAAAGCTTTATTGACCTTGTCGGCGGCGAACTTGAAAACCTTGACGATATCACCTTTATCAACTCTACAATCCCGAGCCACAGAATAATAATGGCCGCCGAGCAGTCACGGCTCAGCGGCGGNNTGGATTCTTCTAATCCTTCAACATATCCTCATAGTTAATCAGTTTAACATTTCCTATCTCTGCCGGTCAGCACAGCTTCTTGGAAATTAAGTGAATTACGATTTACTAAATCGTAATTCACTATTTTAAAATGTCAAGAACGATTTTTTGATTTGCGGTTTAGTAAAGTTCTAAAAGCCGATTCGTAAAAAGACATAGTGGCATTAAAAATGCCCCCACCGTAATGGCTTTAAGTACCGCCCGATATATACCTTGCGGGCCGATCTGTTTTATCGTTTGGCCATAACTAAAGAACTCGGCATAATAATTGCGGATGATTTTTTTACAAATATAAGTTGGCAATCGGTTATTTTGCCTTCCCTGCCATTGACAGTTAATTGCTCAAACAATATAATTAATCGGGATTATAAAAATGAGATATTTGAAAATTCTCTGTTCTGACACAAAACGGACCGGCAAGGTGTTATCAGCTGCACGGAGCCGGTGAAAGGGAGATTAAGATGATTAAAAAAATCGGATTCGACAATGCCGCCTATATCAAAAAGCAGTCAGAACAGATTGAGCAGAGAATCAACGACTTCGGAGGTAAGCTTTACCTTGAGTTCGGCGGCAAACTTTTTGATGATTATCATGCCGCACGGGTGCTGCCGGGCTTTAAGCCGGACAGTAAATTACAGATGCTCCTGAACATTGCGGAGCGGGTTGAAATCGTAATTGTAATCAGTTCCGCAGATATAGAAAAAAATAAAATCCGAGGTGACCTCGGAATAAGTTATGACAGCGACGTGCTGCGCATGATTGACGCATTTACGGACTTCGGCCTTTATGTCGGGAGTGTGGTCATAGCCCAATATAACGATCAGCCCGTGGTGGAACACTTTAAAAACAAACTCGAACAACTCGGCGTCAGAGTTTTTTTACATTATCATATTGACGGCTATCCTATGAATGTGGCTAATGTAGTCAGCGACAACGGTTACGGCAAGAACGACTATATTGAAACTACACGCCCCCTGGTTGTGGTAACCGCCCCGGGTCCGGGCAGCGGAAAGCTTGCCGCCTGCCTATCCCAGTTATATCATGAGCAAAAGCGGGGAGTGCGTGCAGGCTACGCAAAGTTTGAAACTTTTCCGATTTGGAATCTGCCGTTAAAACATCCCGTTAATCTGGCGTATGAGGCGGCTACGGCGGATTTAAACGATGTGAATATGATTGACCCCTATCATCTGGAAGCTTACGGCGAAACAACGGTAAACTATAACCGTGATGTTGAAGCTTTCCCCGTTTTAAATGCAATTTTTGAGGGGATTGAGGGTGAAAGTCCTTACAAATCCCCCACTGATATGGGTGTCAATATGGCGGGCTTTTGCATAACGGATGATGAAGTTGTAATAAGGGCTTCCAAAGATGAAATAGTCAGGCGTTATTTTTCTATTCTATGCGACAGACGCAACGGCCGTTTAAGCGATGATGTGGTAGATAAAATTGAGTTGGTGATGAAGCAGGCGGGTGTAACCCCGGATGACAGACCCGTTGTCCGCAGAGCAATTGAGCGCAGTGAACTTACGGGCGGCCAACCGGCGGTGGCAATTGAACTCCCCGACGGGAGCATGATTACGGGTAAAACCACTGATCTTTTAGGCGCCAGTGCGGCGGCTATTATCAATGCCGTAAAGGCGCTTGCGGGGATTGACAAGTCGATTCACCTGATAGATCCTGTTGTTATTGAACCTATTCAGCAATTAAAAACCGGCATACTCGGCAACAAAAACCCGAGACTGCATTCGGACGAAGTGCTGATAGCCTTATCGATAAGTGCTGCCGGGAATCCCTTTGCCATGCGGGGTTTGAGCGCACTGAGTCAGTTGCGGGGCTGTGAAGCTCACTCGACGGTGATTCCCGCTCAATCCGACAGCAGTACTTACAGAAAACTCGGTATAAACTTTACTTCAGAACCGAAGTACCAAACCAACAATTTGTATCATAAATAATTGACAGACCGGAGGGCGGAAAATGTTTAAAGAAAATGCGGTTATTCTTTTTCAAGGGGACAGCATTACGGATACCCACAGGAGCAGAACCGATGACCGGAATTTGGGCGAGGGCTATGTAAACAAAATCAACACACTGCTGCAGGAAAGATATCCGGAGCGTGGAATTAAGGTTCTCAACAGGGGTATAAGCGGCAACAGAACCGTTGATTTGCTTAACCGTTGGGAAGAAGATTGTATAAAGCTTGCTCCCGATTACCTGAGCATACTTATCGGTGTCAATGATACCGGGCGCCGTTATGACAGCAATGACCCGACTTCCGCTGATGACTTCGCCGACCGGCTCAGAACAATAATTGAAATGAGCTTGAATAAAACCTCCGCCGAGATTATTTTGTTGAACCCGTTTTTAGTGGATATAAATGAGAATATTACACATATGCGGGAAGACTTAAGTGATAAGCAGGCTGCGGTGAAAAGCCTTGCGGCAGAGTATAAGACAAGATTTTTGGACTTGGACGAACTTTTTCGCACTTGTGCCCGAAACGGAAATCCGGGTGACTATGCTCAAGACGGTGTTCATCCGACCTCTGTGGGACATGCTCTTATTGCCGAAGCGTGGCTGAAAGCCTGGGCAAATTAGTATTGAACTTATTTTTTCTGAAAAAGAGGTGTGACAATGGATTTTAAAGAAAGTACATTCATGTATCTTCTGGGTTGTGCGGTGGTTGCTTTTATTGTATTGCAATCTGTTTTCTTTTTGGTAAAGGCCTGGAAGCAGGGAAAGAAGCTCGGGATTCCCGCTTCGACATTAAAGAGTATGGTGATTTCCAGCGCTCTGTTTACCATAGCTCCGGCCTTCGCTATTTTAGCGACTGTAATCACCCTTGCCGGTTCCCTCGGCCTTGTTCTGCCGTGGATAAGGTTGTCGGTAATAGGCAATATCACTTATGAGGCGACTGCCGCTCAGGCGGCCCTTGACGGTTTCGGTGTTTCAGGAGGGTTAAACTCNNACTTCCCGGTACAGGATAAAGCGGTTTTTGTCGCAGTTGCCTGGGTAATGTCTGTAGGCAGTGTGTTGCCCCTGATCCTTCTTCCCCTGTTTATGAGGAAGATTCAGAATAAAATCGGCTCTTCCGTTAAGAAAAACGCCGAGTGGGCTGATTTAATGTCGGCGGCGGCGTTCATCGGGCTTATAGCGGCTTTTATATCCCGCAGCGTCAGCGGAGCCGGAAAACCGGAAATTATTGGTGACGGCGCCGGAGTGATGTCGGTATCCGTTTTGCTCTCGTCAATGATATTTATGGTGATAATAAGCAAAATATGCACTAAACCGAAAATGACCTGGCTTGAGCCCTTTGCAATGCCCCTAAGTATGTTTCTGGCCCTCGGAGTTGCCGTTTNNTCCCGGCCAATGTTGTTGAATTTGAATGGAGGGGTTAATAATGGCTGATTCTTATCTTGACAAAGCTCACCGTTGGGGTAAAATTTCGTCTTTGACTTCGGTCGCGGTTTTACTCAGCGTGCCTCTTGCTGTTTGCCTTTATTATGATGTGTGGCCGGCAGCTTCGTCAGTTTTTTCCGGACTTTTAAAGATTATACCTCTGTTTTGGACAACGGGAGTTATTGAAGTACTCAGTTTTTCTCCTCTTTTAGGTGTGGGCGGCACATATCTGTCGTTTGTTACGGGTAACATCACAAACTTAAAACTACCCTGCGCTCTCAACGCCATGCAAAACGCAAAGGTAAAATCCAACACGCCTGAAAGTGAAGTCATTATTACAATTTCGGTAGCTACATCCGCAATTACCACAATCGTAATAATTGCCGTAGGGGTTTTACTGTTTTCACCGATTTTGCCCCGGTTAAGGGAGGGCATTTTTGCTCCCGCTTTTCAGCAGACCATACCCGCCCTTTTCGGTGCCCTGGGTGCCGGTTATCTGGCTAAACATTGGCGGGTTTCCATACTGCCGAATCTTTTCGGTATCGTATTTTTAATCTTTGTTCCAACGCTTGAAGCCGGAACCCTTCTTTTTCTGACAGTTATCGTTTCCCTGATAGGCGCACAATTGATTTACAAAAGAGGTCAAAAAAAGGATAAGGCTGCATAAAAATTATAAATGAGTTTATTATACAAAAGGGGTAAGCAAAAATGAATGTCGGCGGATTTTTATTGAATATTTTCGGCAGTGAGCGTTTCGCCTATGCCGTGGAAGCGTTGCTGAGACTGGCTTTGGCCGGATTTTTCGGCGGCTTAATAGGTTATGAAAGAGAGCATTCCCACAGACCGGCGGGCTTAAGGACAAACATCCTTGTGTCAATCGGTTCCGCCTTGGTAATGCTCACGTCCGGTTTTATTTTTACGACCTATTCAGGCACGGTAAACGTTGACCCTGCAAGGCTCGGCGCCCAGGTTATCAGCGGTATCGGTTTCCTCGGTGCCGGAACTATAATCAAGGAGGGCTTCAGCGTAAAAGGTCTTACCACTGCAGCCAGTCTCTGGGCGGTTTCCTGTGTCGGTTTGGCTGTGGGAATTGGTTACTATGAGGGCGCAATAATCGCAACAATTTTTATACTTATAACTCTGAATATCGTCAAACGGATTATGATACATGCTTATAAAGGCGATGTCGCCAGCATCGTGGTCACCGACCTTTCCTCCGCCTATGAAAAAATTATTGAAATTGTCAAAGATTTTGGCGGCTCAATCCAGACTATGGAGATACTTTATAGCGACAGGGGCGCAAGCCCTATTCTTGATAAAACGGACAGGGTGGTTTTAAAGGCGTATATACTGTCCGATAACAGGAACGTGTTCCGCAGTATATCAAAAGCGATTTTGGCTTTGGATGAGGTGGAGGATATTCACAACGAGTAGCCGTAAAACCGTAGCCGCGTTTTTTGAAAGGCTTTAATTCAGAATGAAAAAGTTTCCGTTTTTTGCTATGATTTCCAGAATGAAGAATATCACCCGATGGTCGCTTATGCTCAACTCCCATAAAGAAAATCTGAGCGAGCACAGCCTTGAAACGGCGGCCGTCGCTCATGCCCTTGTGGTGATTCATAACCGCCGTTTCGGCGGCAGCCTTAATGCGGAAAGAGCCGGAATGTTGGGTGTTTACCATGATTTTCCCGAGAGCCTGACGGGGGATATGCCGACGCCGGTTAAATACAACAGCAAGGCTTTGCGGGATGCCTACAAATCCGTGGAAGAAAACGCCTGCCGCACATTGCTCAGTATGCTGCCGGAAGACTTGGAGGAGGAATACAGCCCCTTTTTCTTCAGAGAAGAGGGGGACAAAGAGCTTTGGAAATTTGTCAAAGCCGCCGACAAGATTTGTGCACTGACAAAGTGTATTGAAGAAAAAAAGGCGGGGAACACGGAGTTTGATAAGGCTGCCGTTTCCATAAAAAAGGCCATACTGGATTTTGATCTGCCGGAAGCGCAGTGCTTTCTGGAAGAGTTTTTACCGAGCTTTGCTTTAACCTTGGATGAAATAAGGGAATAAGATGACTAAAGAACTTGCAGAGGTTATTGATTACATTCAAGATTTGCTTGACAATAAAACTTCTTTTGACGAGGCTTGGGATGCGTCGTACGACCTCCCGCACTTCATTTCCCAACGCTCTGATGCTATACGTGCGGAAGATGAGAGTATCTTACAACTTCTCGACAATGAGGTTGTCGATTTATGTGCAGCACTTGGCTCCGGCGATAAGGAAGATTGGCCGGAAGTCATTTCAGAAAAAACATTCCGCAGAAAATTGTCGGAGGTTCTTGAAAAGCTCAAGATGCTGTAAAGAGTTTGGGTTTGCATCTTATTGATTATGAAAAACAAAAACGCCTCAAGGCCGCAAAGCCCGAGGCGTTTTCCTTTTACGACAGACCCGCCGGGGTCTAAGTGTTAGCCGACTCTTTTACCGTCTTTCAATTTGATCTTGCCGATGAAGGGGATTTTGATCATTCCGGTCAGGGTGTCGCCCTCAAAGGTTGCTGTAAGGTCAATGTTTTTACCCGGAAGAAGATCTGTGGTGGCCACAGCCGTAAGAGTGTTGCCGTCTTCTTTAACATCTTTAACTTCGATGTCGGGCAGTGTTTCGCCGGGGACATCCAGTTCCCAGCCATATTTGCCGTTGTCGTCAAAAATTGTGATGAAAGCTTCTCCTCTGAAAAACATCGTGTCAACACGCACGGACCATTTTCCTAAACCGATCATAATTACAACTCCTTAAAAATTTTTGTTGACCCTGTCAACACCGACATTTTACCATATTAGCGAATATTGTATTGTAAATATTCTCTTAATTTGTATAATTTATTCAAGGGTTTTTTAATGGCCGGAACTAATCCCGTCTGTCATATACACGCACATAATCCACAACCATGTCTACGGGGAACAAGTCGTCGGGGTTGGCGGTGATTATGCCGTTGCCGCCGATTTCAACAACACCGGCCTCATTTGCGCCGGGCACCGCATTGTTGCCGCCCACCTCCACCGTCAGCAACAGCCACTCTTCTACCTGAGAAACATATTTTCCGCCTATTCTGTCCGTCTCCACGCCGTTAATGTAAAAGATATACTCATTTTCATTCCACTCCAACCCGTAGGTGTTAAATTCGGTATACGGGTTAACGGCTTTATAAGCCCCTATGAGAACGGACTGATGGGCCTCACCGTATCCGTCAAAATGAACGGCATGAGTGACGCTGTTTCGCATTTGCTTTTTCGGGTGAGCATAAAAGGGTGATTCCATAATATCAATTTCGGCTCCGTCCGCTCCGCTTCCGTCTATACTTCCTACACCGTGGGCAAAGGTCCAAAAGGCGCCCCAAAGCCCGGCCGCTCCCGGGCAAATGGCTCGGCACTCGTAATAGCCGTAGGCTTTTTCAAAAAGACTGCGGGTTTCTATGGCCCCGCTGTACCAACCCGGACCGAACCTTCCGTCAGGTTTATAGTCGGTGCGCAAGTAGAGATAGCCGTTTTCCACTATTGCATTTTCTGCGTCCCAATAACCGCCCCGGCGCATTCCGTCACCTGCAGGCATCCATTTTTGAGGATCCAGGCTGTTGCCGTCAAATTCATCGGACCAAACCAACTCCCAAGCGTCCAAGTCGATTTTTTGACCCCGAGGAGTGAGGGGATAACCGAATAACAATGCCCCCAACAGTTCAAAAAACACCAGGACGGAGGCAATCAATCTTTGAATAAACCTCGCTTCACGAAAAACGAAAAACTTTTCAAGCAAACCCATTAATAAAATCCTCCTTCAGTATTTTTAAATCATATTAACATAAATGCGCCGTTTTGTCCCGATTATCCGAAAAAATAAAAACAAAGTTGGTGGGCTAATTGAACAATGAGTTAAAAGCAAAGCCGCAAAGAACGGGTAATAAGCCAAATGAAGTTACAATTAAAAAAGATGACACCGGATTTTTTTTAAGAGCTTTTCAGAGAGCGGCACTTGAAGCGGTGGGGAAAGGGGACACAGACTCCCTTGACAAGCTGTTAAAAGCTTTTGTGTTTTGGGGTTCAAACAGCACTGCTTCAATTGCGCTTCGCAAACAAAAAAACCGCTTCATTGCCTTTTGTACATTAATCTGCGATAAGGCCTGTTTGTCGGGTGTGTCCGGCGCAGCAAGCAATGATATTTGGGAAAAGTATACGCAGCTCTGTGAAGACAGTTATACGGCAGAAAAAATTAACGCTTTAACAATAAGGCTCCTGATGGAAATGACTTTGACGGTGAAGCGCCGTAAAACGGAAAAGTCTGTTGATACAGTTGAAAGAGTGAAAGCTTATGTGGAAAAACACCTGCATGAGCGCATTTCGGTATCAAAGATCTCAAAACATGTGGGGCTCAATGCAAACTACCTGAATATTACATTTAAAAAACAAACGGGCCAAAACATCACGGAATATATTCGGGAGCAGAAAATTGAAGAAGCAAAAAGACTGATGAAAGACAAAAACATGACTCTTTCCGATATATGGACACAGTTGGCTTACTATGATCAAAGTCATTTCAGCAAAGCTTTTAAAACACAGACCGGAATTACTCCGAAGCGGTATTTGTCAATGAACAACAATCATGACTGAATAGGATAAAAGGTTTTAGGTTTCAGATGTTTTGGGCTGAATTAACACTCTTGGAGCGGTATTTCATTGACATTTAACAAACAATAATTTATAATAATGTTTACTGAACAAAGCAA